>DAOWCB010000258.1 GCA_030633795.1 Candidatus Aminicenantota bacterium
CAGATGTGCTCGGGCTCAAGATCTCCTTTTTGTGAGCCCGTTGCCGTTATAGCCATCCTTTCCTCTCCCTTCTCGTCTTTCCATCTCATGACCATGTTCCCGCAATGGCTGTCTTGGATGTCATACAAAAGGGATGCTCTTCCCACGGTTTGGAAAAGATGGAAAAGTTCTTCGTTGGCATTCCAGTTTTTTTCGCTCATTTTTGTCCTTCAGGAATACCCTTCTCATCCCAATCCCGAATTTTATAATAATCCTTACGCATTTTGACGATCGAATCAAGCGAAATCCTCTTTTCTTTATCTCCGACCATGATAGATTCTTTCTGGAAACGCATGGGCAGAGTGTCTTCTCCAGCTTCCATGCCTGCTTCGAGGTTAAAAGCCCTCTCCAATGACGCAACTCTGTTCGCCATTTCTTCCATCCTAGCCGTGGAAAAATTTAGCCCAGTGATGCCACTGGCAATACGTGCCCAAGGTTCGGTGGAGAAAGCGAATCCAGTAAACCGGCAAATTCCCAGACTATCTTGAATGATGCCCAGGTTTTGCATGTTGCGGATGGCAATCGGTGATTGCAAGAGACTGAAGCGTGGAATTTCCTTTGTTCCTCCAAAGAAGGCCAGGGAAACGGCATATCCTCCACGAAGGTGGCAAGCACCGGTAGGGGAGGTCATATATCCCAGAGCTTGTGTAAAGGAGGCCCTTGGATCATAGGCAGGGATTTCCATTCTTTTCACCGTCATGGAATATTGAGGATTGTGGTAGTGATCGGCAAGACGGAAGGAACCCTCAGCCATTATGTCTCCCACGCCCTCTCTTAGAGCAATAACGTCGACCATTTTTTCCAACATATCTGAACTGCCAAAACAAAGTTCAATCTTTTCCCGATCTTCTTCGGGGATGAAACCATTTTCCGAAAGCTCCATGGCGCAGGCTAAGGTTCCACCAAAGCTTATCGTATCCAGGCCGAGCTCATTGCAGCGATAATGAGCCTTTGTGATGGCACTCATGTCATAAATGTCGCAATTGGGGCCAGTCATCACGGCAGTTTCATACTCGGGACCTTCTCCCTTTTTCCCTTCCACCTTAGTATGCCGTTGGCATGCGATGGAACAACCATAACAAGCGCCGGCTCTCTCCAGAATGGTCTTCCGGAGAGTTTCCCCGGATATCTTGTCTAAATCATCGTCATGATGGAGGTTATCCTGAAAGTTCCGGTGGGGAAGCATTCCTATGATATCGATGAGCTCAAGCAATCCTAAGGTTCCCAATTCACGCAAGAGACTTTTAGTGATCGGGGCCGATCTCATGAGATATTGGGCTTGGTCCAACCCAGATTTGTACCTCTCCTCGTCTTTGACTGTGATGCTTCTGCGCCCAGAAACCCTAATGGCCTTGAGTTTTTTGCTTCCGAAAACGGCTCCCGCTCCCCCCCTCCCGTAAGCTCTGTTTTTGTCATTCATAACACAAGAAAAACGCACCAAATTTTCACCGGCTGGGCCGATGCAGAGAACACGCTGTCCTTTTCCCCTTTCAGGATCCGTGGTCAATCGATCGGTTGTCTCGTGAACATCCAAGCCCCAGAGAGGTGCTTGAGGGATGATTTGGACTTGCTCGGAATTGATATCTATCATGACTGGTTCTGAAGCCTTTCCCCTGATCATAAGCACATCGTATCCGCTGGATTTAAAGGCATGAGCCCAAAAACCGCCACAGTTGGAACTCCCGATCCGGCCTGTTAGCGGAGACTTGAAAACCATATGACCGCGGCATGCTGTTGGGGCTCGTGTTCCGATTAAGGGAGAAGTGGCAATGACGATCACATTATCGGCGTTGAGAGGATTGCAAAGCGGATCGATCTCATCGAAAAATAGGCGTGTAGCCAGTCCTCTTCCTCCCAGATATTCTTCGACGACTCCAGGAATTAAAGGTTTTTCAGATATGTTTTTTTTGGAGAGATCGATATCGAGAATTTTTCCGTGATAACCAGGGAATGACATATTACTCATGCAACGTGTTTGTTGTTCTGGATTCTAAGCATACTAAATGCCATCTCCCATGACAAGCCTCTGGAAGGCGGAGATATTGTTTTTTTGGATAAAGGTTTGCATTATGATAATATGACCAAGAAGAAATGCTAATGGCCGTTCATTGCAGCTGTTGTATATGTTAAAAAGCTATCGTTATTCTTAGCAAATGGAGGCTAGCCATCATGAAAATGAGATTGAATTTGTGCTGGATGGTGATATCCATAATCTTTTTATTGTGGGCGTGTAATCCCTCCCAAAATCCCGTGAATTTATTCGGCGATAAACTGGACATAAAGTTACTCGAGGGGGAATGGAATGGCAATTATTTCAGTAAAGATACGGGAAGGAGCGGCACTATTGAATTCACGCTGACTGCAGAAGAAAATAAAGCATTTGGGGATGTTCTGATGATCCCCCGTGGTTCAAGGGAACCCTATCATCCAATCGGATATAAGGATAAAGCAGAGGTCGATCCTCAATTTCCCGAACTTCTAACCATCAACTTTGTGGAAATATTAGGTAGAAAGGTGAAAGGGGAATTAACTCCATATTGGGATCCTGAGATGCAGCGACGGATGTACACGATCTTTGAAGGGGTTCTGCAGGGTGATACCATACAAGGAACTTTTGAATCCCGGATGGAACAATCTCCCATTTATTTTTATGGTCAATGGGAGGTCTTCCGTAAGAAAAAATAGCAACATGTTTTGCCGGGGAATGTAATTGGCTGATCCACAATCTTTTGTTCCTGTGAAGTTGTTCTGCGGGATTATTGCATCGAACGAACGCACAATTTTAAGGGCAAAGGAGAGGCTTGCCCAACTTTATGGTGAAATTGATTCCAGCAGTCCTTTATTTTTATTCGACTACACAGATTATTACGAAAAACAGATGGGAAAAAACCTCAAGAGAAAATTTTTGAGTTTTAAAAAGCTTGTCGAACCAGAAAGATTGAGCGAAATAAAACAGGAAACCAATCGATTGGAAGAGGAGATCCGGGAAGAATTTCAGGCCCATCAAAGGATTGTCAATCTTGATCCCGGATATTTGACACCCGCTTCTCTTATAATAGCCACAGCCAAAGATTTTTCGCACCGTATTCCTCTCCAAAATGGCATCTACGCCCATCTGGAATTCTTGTTTGGAAAGGACGAAGTTCGGACCTTGGACTGGACATATCCTGATTTCAAATGCAAAGACTGTCAGGAATATTTTCTCGAAGTACGCCGGTTTTATCTCTCTCAACTCAATAAAGAAACCTCCAAATAAATCTTCCTGCCTAGCAACCATCTGGATTATTTACAGGACGAGATTGCTGTAGCGGCAAGGAAGCAGTACATGAAGCTGTAGTGAACTACCGCAAGTGGGTTACAACGAAGCCGATGTGGTGAG
>DAOWCB010000226.1 GCA_030633795.1 Candidatus Aminicenantota bacterium
CGATAATCTTGAATAAAAAAATTATATCCCCCAAGGAAAAGATAAAAAAAAGGCCCGCCTAAGAGACGGGCCTGATGTTTATTTTCTACTGTTGTTTACACTGCGGTAAACCACCGGGAACATTATAAATAATTCGGTACCTGTCCCCGAATTATTTAAAGCATGGGGATCTTGATGCCATTTTCCTTAGCGCATCGGATCGCTTCCGGGTACCCTGCATCGGCATGACGGGCAACGCCCAGCCCAGGATCCACCGTTAGGACGCGCTCCAGCCTCTTGGCTGTCCCCTCCTCTCCATCTGCAACGATCACCATCCCCGCATGAATGGACAGGCCGATTCCCACACCTCCGCCATGATGGACTGACACCCAGGAGGCACCGCACACCGCATTCAACAAAGAATTGAGGATCGGCCAATCGGCGATGGCGTCCGATCCATCTCTCATTCCTTCTGTCTCCCTGTTCGGAGATGCGACCGACCCCGTATCCAAATGGTCGCGGCCTATGACGATCGGAGCACTGATTTTGCCTTTTTTCACAAGGTCATTGATCAGCGCTCCAAACTGTGCTCTCTCACCATATCCCAGCCAACAGATCCGTGAGGGAAGCCCCTGAAATGCCACCTGCTTCTGTGCTTTCCTTATCCACCTTGCCAGTGCCTTGTCCTCGGGAAATTCCGAGAGCACTGCCTCATCTGTCACAAAAATGTCCTGAGGATCGCCCGATAGAGCCGCCCAACGGAACGGACCCTTCCCCTCACAGAAAAGCGGACGGATGTATTCAGGAACAAATCCAGGGATATCAAAGGCACGTTCCAATCCTGCCTTTTGAGCCTGTCCACGGATATTATTCCCATAATCGAAGGACTTGGCTCCTCTCTTCTGGAGCTCGAGCATGGCTTCAACATGAATAACCATGGATTCATATGCCCTTTTCATGTAATCCTCCGGGTTCTCCCCCCGTAGCCGCAAAACCTCCTCATACGAGATGCCGTGCGGAACATACCCGTTCAACTCATCATGGGCAGATGTCTGGTCGGTCAACACATCCGGAGTGATCCCTCTATTTACAAATTCAGGAAGAAGGTCTGCAGCATTTCCAAGAAGAGCAACAGAAAGGGCCAATCCCTTATCCTTGGCTTCCATGGCAAGGGTTAGGGCTTCGTCCAGATCGTCGACCATGATATCCACATACTGTGTTTCCAGTCTCCTCTGGATTCGTTCTCTGTCTACCTCCACAACGATGGCCACTCCATCGTTCATGGTCACGGCCAACGGCTGTGCGCCTCCCATGCCTCCTAATCCGGCGGTCAACACAAGTTTACCCTTCAGCGTGCCGCCAAAATGCTTATTGGCAACAGACGCCAGGGTTTCATAGGTTCCCTGAAGAATTCCCTGCGTGCCGATATATATCCAGCTTCCTGCTGTCATCTGTCCATACATGGTGAGGCCTTTTGCCTCGAGGCGCCGGAATTCGTTCCATGTGGCCCATTTGGGCACGATCTGGGCATTGGCGATAACAACACGGGGGGCCTCTGGATGAGTTTTGAAAACAGCCACGGGTTTACCCGACTGAACAGCCAGCGTTTCATCATTCTCCAGGTTTACCAGGCTTTCGACGATAGCTGCGTAACAATCCCAATTCCTGGCAGCTTTTCCGGTTCCTCCATACACAATGAGTTCTTGAGGTTTTTCTGCCACTTCAGGATCCAGGTTGTTCATCAACATCCTGAGTGCCCCCTCCTGTGCCCAGCCTTTTGTGTGCAATTGTGTGCCCCGTGGGGCTCTTACTTCTTTGTATTCATTCATACTCAGCCTCCTTTTTTATCGACTAAACTTTTGACCTCGGAAAGCCTGTTCATTCTTTTCAGAGTTTTTTCCCTCCCGGCCAGTTCCAAAACATCGAAAATGCCCGGGCTCACAGGCTCCCCCACAACCAACATCCTCAAAGCATGGATGAGAAGGGCGGCTTTGACTCCTTCTTCTTCTGCCCTCTTGCGGAGTACCTGCTCGATTGCCGGAGCTGAGAACTCATCCATGGATAAGAAATCTTTCCCTAATAGGGGCAAAAGTGTGTCTAACCTCTCATCTCTCAAGTGTTTCTCCACTCCCGCCGGATCATAGGCTATCTCATCGATAAGAAATGGCATCGCTGCTTTGGGGAACGCCCGGATCGTCCGGCTTCTTTCCTTCAAAAGGTCTAGCAACTTATCGAACCAAGGCTTCTGTTTCTCTGCGAATGTTTCCTGCCACAGGTTCGATGCCTGCATTTCCTTCCTGACAAAGGGAGTCAACTCCTCGGCGCTCATACCGGAGATCAAGCGGCCGTTCAACCATTCCATTTTATTCAGATCAAAAACAGGACTGCCCTTACTCACTTTGTTTAGCGCAAATTTTCCGCCCAGTTCTTCCAACGTATAGATCCTTTCCTCCCCGGGAGACCAGCTCATCTGGGCGAGGAAATTGAGAAAAGCGAGAGGCAAATACCCCTGGTCTCTAAATTCCAAAACGGATGTTCCCCCATGGCGTTTGCTCAATTTTTTCTTATCCGGACCTAAAATCAGAGCCAGGTGCGCAAACTTCGGGGATTTGGCGCCGAAGGCTTGATAAAGCAATATCTGTTTCGGCGTGTTGGAGATGTGATCATCGCCCCGGATCACGTGGGTGATTTGCGATTCCATATCATCCACGACCACAGAGAGATGATAGGTGGGCAGCCCATCCCCACGCAACAACACAAAATCTTCTATGTTTTTGCTGTCGACAGATATGTCCCCATGAATGCGGTCTGTATAACGAATTTCCCCTTCAGGCACGAGAAAGCGTACGGCCTTTGCTCTTCCCTCGGATTCGAAACGGAGACGCTGCTTTTCGGAGAGTTCCAGGCAAAACCGGTCATACCCCCAGAAATCCCCTGTTCCCGCTGTTTTTTTCGTTCTTTCCTGAATCTCCTCCGGTGTACAGTAACACGTGTAAGCCAAACCTTTTTCGACCAGTTCCAGTGCCTTTTGTCGGTACTGGGACAATCGCTGGGATTGAAAGATCGGGCCTTCGTCCCAATCCAGACCCAGCCAGTTCAGGCATTCGATGATCCCTTCGGTCATCTCTTCCGAAGACCTGGCCATGTCGGTATCTTCGATGCGCAGGATGAATGTCCCATCTTGATTGCGGGCATACAACCAGTTAAAAAAACAGGTTCTTGCTGCGCCGATGTGGAGGAATCCGGTGGGACTGGGGGCAAATCTTACACGAACCATCTTTTATATATTAATCAGTAATCCAAAATTAGTAAAGATATGCAAGAAGCATCACATTTGTGAGGGAGAAATACTCCGCAGACATGATGTATTTTGTAGGAGTCAAGCAAACGGATTTGACGAGGGATTTCGTAGCAGTGGATGGGAATGATATTGAGAGAAGTGTGATCAGGATAGGAGGGTACAGTATGAGAGGGATTCAGGACAGGCAAAATGGGATATTGGCAGAGTTAGTATTTCTAGTGAGAGAGCCTGGATTATTTACGAGTTGAGATTGCTGTAGCGGCAAGGAAGTAGCTCACGCAGCTGTAGTGAACTACCGCAAGTGGGCTGCAACGCAGCCGATGTGGGGAGATCGGCTCGCCCGTAGGGTAAAAACGGCTGATAAAAATATCACTGGATTTGAATATTTTGTTTTTTGTGAATGGAAAGAAGTATCAGCCGTTTTTATAAATAATCCA
>DAOWCB010000198.1 GCA_030633795.1 Candidatus Aminicenantota bacterium
AGGTACGCAATCCCATCCTCTACCAACACTCCGCTTGCCACCGGCCAGGTCGATTGCAGCGATCCGTATACGGGAATTTTACGCTCAACCGGCGCTGCCCTAAACCGCCACAGAAGCCTCCCGGTCTTCGCTTCCAGCGCATAGACCCATCCGTCCCCGGAACCGACGAACACTCGTCCCTTCCACACTGTCGGAGGAAACCGGACTGCGCCTCCGGTGTATGTCTTCCAGTGTGTTTCTCCTGTTTGGGCATCAATGGCTCGCACGATCCCATCAGAACCGCTGAAAAATACAAGACCTCCCGCCGCAACCGGGGCAGTCGGAGAAAACTCTGTCTTGGGTGTAAACCACCAAAGCCGACTGTATTTTCCTGAAATTTCAACTCCCGTCGTGGCACTGCCGCGATTATCTGCCCGAAAGGTGGGCCAGTCGGAAGTGGATTCAGGAAAACTGGCCACTTCGGTCACATCACCATTTCCCATTTCTAGGCGTTCCGTCTCTGATGCTTTCTGGCTGAAATCAAAATCCCCGGCCGGTCCCAAGCAGGTGACACCATAAAGTGTGTTTTGACAGTCGCAAACAGACGGCCACCAGTAAAGTAGGCCGTTGGCAATGGTTACTCCATCATGACATTGTGGCCGCATGGGCGAGATCCACCCCTGCTGAAGGCTGGTCAAATCCAAACGAATCGTACCTCCTGAGGCGCGAAAAAAGATAGCATCCAAAGATCCTGTGGGGCGAGTGCAGGAACGACGGGTTGTGTCGAACTCGGCCAATACCTCACCCGAGAGCAGATCGAACTTCATACTCTTGTGCTGATCAATCTCGCCGCTTATGCCGTAGAGCCCGTCATTACGGATCACCAATTGAAAGTTGCTATAGGGATTCTCCCAGAGGACATTTCCATCCTCAACCGAGACCGCGAGAAGCTTTCCGATCATAGGGCCGGCAAAGTAAAGGGCCGCATCGCTGCACTTGAGATAGACTGTGGTTCTCCAGTTGGTGCGCCAATCTTGCCTATCTAGATATTCTCCCAGCGCTTCAAACAGCTCCGGAGCATTATCCGGGGTTCTGCGCCAGATTTCCTCTCCTGTTTGGGAATTCAGGCAGGCCAGATACGAACCAAAACGAAAGATAAAGATACGCCCATTCCTCATACACAAGGCTCGGCTGTCTATTTTCTCGGTTTCATGGTGGCTCCACAGGATTTTTTTGGTTTTAGGGTTTATAGCCAGCAGGTTCCATCCATATCCCCATGGATGTTCAGGTTGGTTGAAGCCTTTTGACAGGGGGTTCCATGGCCAGCCGTGAGCTTGCCGGCGCTGCCTGACAGTAGGATCTTTCTGCTCCTGCTCCCCCACGAGCGCATAGAGGGTGCCATCTTCCAGTGCCATCCATTTCCAAAAGGTTCCGCCTGCCACATCCGCAGGAGGGATGATTTCATCCTTCAAACGGCCGGTGACAGTATCGATAAGCTTGCAGGATTTGTCATCGCCCATATACAAAGTTTGGGGCGTTGCGATCATGGTATTCCGGTGGAGCATGAACCCAGGAGTGAGTTTTCTTTTCCAGAGTATGGTGCCGTTGTATCCGTTGAAGGCGACGAGTGTGTTGAGCAGAGCCTCTTCCCGCTCATGAAAAGCGATATTCCCAAAAGCCTTAAACACCCGTCCTGCTGAGGCAACCCCTACTTGAGTCAACGGGGCATAATACGGCTCGGCCAAGAATTGGGTGAGATAGGGGGCTCTGGCTACCTGGTCGGCTGACTGGGGATTGTTATCCGGCCCGTGATAGGGATGACTCCAGTCATCCACTCCCTCGGGAAAGGACTTTATGAGCTCTTTTCGGCCGATGAAGGCGGTTCCCTGGGGACGAAGCACTCGAAGCGCTTCTTTCTCTGGAACTTCGCCATCTCCATCCAAAACAACCAGAGCGTCAGCCAGATTATCGGCCAGATGCACCTTTTTAAGCTCACCTTTCTCTATAAAAATACGCATTCCATACAATCCTTCTGCATCGATCCTCTGGCGTGCCGCCTCCACATCAGCGGAGTTTTGCAGCTGGATATAAAGCAGCAGTTCGCTCTTCTGGGCCAGTTTGAGGGCAAGGTCACAGTTTACATCGTTAAGAATTACACAGATGCCGCGCGATGCACCGATTCTGTCGAGAATCTTATCTACAGGGACTCCGTCTCCGGTCTTACGGCAGCTCAGAGTCAATCCCAGCAACAAGGCCGCCAAGATTACCCATAACATGAAAATATGAGATTTTTTCATTTTATCCTCTCGCTTTTTATGTGGGGATTTTTTCCCCTTTTGGCAATGATATTTTATTTTTTACTTTATTTCAAACTAATGGCATTTTCTTTTTGCTGATCTGCCCCTTGTTCAAATGATAAATGTGGTCGGCATGTTGATCGAATTCATTCCCGTGGGTCACAACCACAACAGTTCCCCCTCTGAGCCGAAACATAACGAGATGCCTGATCAGCTCTTCTGAATTTTCAGGATCAAGGTTACCCGTCGGTTCATCTGCCAGAATGATTCTAGGATTTTTGAGTAAGGCCCTGGCCATGGCCGTACGTTGTTTCTCCCCAGCACTGAGCTCAAAAGGGCGATGATACATCCGTTCTTTAAGGTTTAAAGTCGCCAGTATCTTCTCTACATCCTCTCTTTTATAATGTTCTGATCCCATCCCGGAAGGTAGGAGGACGTTGTCGATAAGGTTAAGATAGGGCACAAGATAAAACATCTGGAAAACAAAGCCGATACGCTCGCCCCGGAAACGTGCTCTATTTTGCCTGCTCATCGCATAAATATCCTGACCATCCGCAAGGACTTTCCCTTCGGTCGGGTTTAACATACCGCCTACACAGAATAAAAGGGTGGTCTTTCCGCTCCCACTCGGACCTCTGATGACCACGAATTCACCCTCAAGAGCAGAAAAAGAAACATTATCAAGAGCCTTCACTTCGGCGTGTTTCATCCTGAAAAGCCTGCTAACATTTTCAAGCTGGATCAAATCACTCCTCTCTCAACGTCACAGCCGGATCCTGTGTAACCGCCCAAACCGCAGGGATGAAGGCAGAAAGGGCGCAAAACAAAGATGAAACAATCAGTGCCCAGTACAGCAATATGATTTGGGGCTTAATTAAATTGGCTGTAACCTTGAATATCTCGGGCCCGAATCTCATCGATAGTACTGTACCAAATACAAAACCGAAGCCAGCGCCAATAAATCCAATGGCTACAGCTTTGCCCAGAAAAAGTGATGCGATTTTAACGGAATCATACCCAAGAGCACGCATTATACCGATTTCCCGCCGCCTTTCCCGGACATTTATCCAGGTTAAAATTCCTATCCAGGCCATACACACCACAACCACAAAAGGAACCAAAAGCGAGAAATACTTCTCGGCCATGAGTCTCTGTCGTTCCCGAGCAGAGGCGATGTCTTGGATCAAGAGCACTTTCGTATTAGGAAGCACGCTTTTGAGTTGATCGCGAAGCATCTGCATATCATTGATGTTTTGGCCATCCACCACGCATAAACATTGCAATGCCTTGATTTCATTTATGTTGTCTTTTTCTCCTAGAATATCCTGCACATCATGAAGATGGGCATAGAGCCGGACATCATCATCACTACCGCTCTCTGAGAGTGTTCGTTCTACAACAAGGGGATGATCTGAGATATGGATCGTATCTCCTCTTTTGAGTCCTAAACTTCGTGCGATCTCGAATCCAACAAAGATGGATCCAGGAGTAATCGAAAATGCCATGGGAGTTTTTTTCTTTCCTGGAGGCGAGACTTCAGGAGCGATACCTGTTAGGAAAACCTCCCTTTCACGCCATTTGATTTTCCTTTGGAAGATAGCCGTCATATGGGCATAGGAAAGACCGGCATGAGACGCTAGTTCGAATACATGGCTTTCTGGCATCGTGAACTCTGAATAACCTTGCCTCCAGAACTTCTCCATATCAGTATCCTTGTGGACTATGCGAAGGTTAAATCCCATATCGCGCATCAAACGTATAGTTTCCTGTTTTGAGGCATGGCCTATGGTAAAAAACGAAACAAAAAAGGCCGCAGCAACAATAAC
>DAOWCB010000231.1 GCA_030633795.1 Candidatus Aminicenantota bacterium
AAGAACGAAAAGAAAAAAATGATCGACAAGATCAGCCTTGAAATTCAGCTCCCCCCTGAATTTCCCGATAAATACACGAAAGCGATCATAAAGTCTGTGGACAAATGTGCGGTAAAAACTCACATGGTCGATGCCCCAGCCTTTGAATATGTGGTCAAAATAAAAGGGGCGGATTAATCAGGCGCTTCTTTTTAGTAGTACAGCTGGGGATGCCAGAGATAATAAAAACCGCTCTTTAAAGATTGAACCACGTCGCGGAAGCTAGCGCTTTCCAGCAGAGGCTCGCTCTTCAGACTCGTAGCATAAATATTGGTTTTTCTTTTGGGGAAATATGTGTACGAGACCACGTTGGCTTCTGGAAGGGAGGAAAGATCAAGGATAATTTTGAGGGCCTTATCAAAATATCCGATTTCGTCTATCAATTTAGCCTCGAGAGCTTGTGATGCCGTCATCACTCGTCCGTCAGCAATTTTTTTCAAGTCTTCCAGCGAAAAATGATCTTTTCTGTTTTCGTACACAACATCCTGAAATTTTTGATGATATTCATCGACGATCTTTTGGAATACAGCGCGTTCCTCAGGGGTCATTTGGCGAAACACACTTCCCGAGTCCTTGAGTTCTCCGGATTTTATGACGTGGACTTGGATCCCGACTTTTTCAAAAAGTCCTTCGAGATTGGGAAAAAGGGAGATGACGCCGATGCTTCCAGTCAGGGTGGTTGGATGGGCGATCAGAAGATCGCAGGCGGATGCGATGTAATACCCGCCGGAGGCGGTTAGTCCCATCATCAACGCCAGCACTGGGATACCTGTCCTTTTTTTGAAATTCATGATTTCATGATAAATAATATCGCTGGCAGTGACTTCGCCACCCGGTGTGTCCAATCTCAGGATGATCCCTTTCACCAAGTTATCTTCAGCAGCCTTTTTTAATCTGTAGTAGACTTGGGACAGAATATCTCCCTCTTTGTCGAAGACACCCGGTTTCATCGAGGATGCGATCACGCCTGATATGTCTAAAAGAAGTATTTTTTCTTTGACGCGGCTTTTGATCAACACCACTTCCTGTATTTGCTCTTTGCCCATAAGGTCAAGATGAAAATGAGGGGAACAGGCTGATAGGACAAACATCAGGACCGTCATTCCAATCCCGATTCCGATTTTGTTCATGTGTCCTCCAGAAATTGAATAATCCAGGCACACAATTGATTATAGCATATTCGAGTTGACTAAAATTTTCCCTGATGATATAAATGTTACACGTTGTTTGAACGCCGTATGGCGGGGAATCATGGTGGGATTAAATATCGTATTATTAAGGGAGTGAGGATGAACAAATTAAAGGAATTTGTCCTCAAGCACTTCGAAGTTTCACTGATCATTTTGATACTTGTGGGAATCCTTGCCATTGCCTTTCTTGTTCACTATAAATTTTCCTTTCTCAATTTTTTCTTCCTGCCGGTGATTCTTTCGGGTTATTTTTTGGGTAAAAAAAGTGCCGTTCTGACTGGCATTTTTTGCATACTTCTTATGGTTTTGTATCTTCTGTTTTTTGAATTGTTGTTTGGTACAGGCCCTGGTCTCTCTCTAGATTCGGCTCTCAACCTCATCACTTGGGGAGGCTTCCTGATTCTGACAGGTGCGATCATCGGAGCCGTTTCCGAACAAAGGGAAAGCAAAATACGCAACCTAAGGCGTTCCTACTTCGGGAGTCTGGAGATTTTGCTCAAATACATGGAGGTTGCCGATGATGTGAAGCCTCGCTCTATGCGTGTGGCTCTCCTAGCTGGGAAGATGGCAGAAGCGGCAGGCTTAGAAAAGAGAGAGGTCGAAAACATCAAATCTGCTTCTTTGCTGTATGAAGCAGGTGACCTTCGGTCCAGCCTTCCGTTTTTTGGTGAAGTGGTCGACTTTATGGCGGCAGAGACGGAGCCATCGGAGAGTCACTTGAGCGATAGAGAAAACGTGATGCTTATGTCCACAGCCTCTATTTTGAAGGAAGTGGAGCCTATTCTTTACAATTATTACCTTCACTACGTCCAGGAGGCCCACATATTGGACAAAGACCTCAATACGATCCCGATCGGAAGCAGCCTCATTGCTCTTGCTGACATCCATGACAGGCTGGCAAACAATGTTCCGCTTTTGCAGGACATCAAGGAATACCAGTCAAAGGAAGGGATCGAGAAGCTGAGAGGTCGTGCATTTCCTCATGTGGCCATCTACTCCCTCCACGATGCAGCCGCATCTTCGGATAAATCTGAAAAATAGAGATGCCCAAATTCTCGGTTGTGGGTGTTGACCTGGCTGGTGTGCCCCATAGTCCCACCGGCATGTGTTCTTTCCGTTTCTCAAATCGTTTTGCTTATGGACCTTTTTCCCAAGTTTTAGTAAAAAGGGGAATGTGCCGTTATTTTGAGGAGGTGTGCAGAATGATGCAAAAAAAATGGATTGTTGGGATTTTGGCTATCAGTGTTTTTTTCCTCTCGGCAATGGATTTGAAGGGCGAGTCAAAGGGCGTTGAATCCGGACAAAGGTATGATGAGCTTGTGATACGGAATGTGATGGTTATCGACGGGAAGGGAACACCTCCGCGTGGTCCGGTGGATATTATCCTGAAGGGAAACACAATTCACTTGGTACAGTCGGCTGACCTACGTCCAGAAGCATACCGGGAGAATCTCCATGTGCTCGATGGTTCCGGACTTTATGCTCTTCCTGGACTTATCAATATCCATGCTCACATACATGACAATCGTGGAGGTGTTCCGATACCTTTTGAGTATCTTTACAAACTTTGGCTATCTTGTGGGATAACCACGGTTCGAGATGTGGGGAGCAATTATGACAAAACCATTCAGGAAAGGCAAAAGAGTCAAGAGGGCTCTGTTGTGGCACCCCGCATATTCCTTTACATGACAGCTTGGGGTCGGAATCCAGAGGAGATGAAGCAGAGTGTCCGAGAAATCAAAAGGCTTGGAGGAGACGGTGTTAAAATTTTTGGGATGGACCAAGATATCATGGAAGCTGCTCTGACACAAGCCCATGAACTTGGTTTTCGGGTGGCTCACCACGTGGGAGTTGAGGAAACGGATGCCTGGGATGATGCGGCTTTGGGTGTCACTTCGATCGAACACTGGTATGGTGTTCCGGATGCAGCTCTCCAGGGTTCTCAAAATTTTGCCCATGAATACAACTACAGCAATGAGAGCGATCGGTTCCGGTATGCTGGAAGACTCTGGAGAGAAGCCGATCCCGATAAGCTGAAATTGGTCCTCCGAACTCTAGTGGACAAGGGAGTGTCTTGGTGCCCGACTTTTGTGATCTATGAAGCCAACCGGGATTTGTTGCGTGCGAAAAATCAACCTTGGTTCAAGGATTGCCTGCATTCGACACTCGAGAAATATTTCGAGCCGAGTCCTTCCAACCACGGGTCCTATCACTGGGATTGGACGACAACGGATGAGGTTTTCTGGCGCGAAAATTACAAAATCTGGATGAAAGCTGTCCGGGAATTTGCCAACATGGGAGGAATTGTCGGCGCAGGAGAAGACGCGGGGTACATCTACATGTTATACGGTTTCAGCCTTATCCGAGAAATGGAACTCCATC
>DAOWCB010000002.1 GCA_030633795.1 Candidatus Aminicenantota bacterium
GGCCTTCCAAGTTACTGATCAAATCATTGATCTTCTCACGGAGAGTGGCGATTTTTTCATTCCGGTTGTAGGTCTGCTTGGCTTGAAGGTGTGGGTCTTGCTGTGGTTTCTGGAACAGAAAATCCATATTCTTATCTTTGGAAAGACTGCTGAGCTTGACGACCTTTTCATGAATCCTCGGCGCATTCAAATCTTCCTGACTCACAATCAACATGTGATTCGGTGTCTCTTTCAACGGGACAAGGATCCCATCCTCACCTTTTTTCAAGGCAACAACGACCCGCTTGTAGGTTTCTTTTAACTCCTTGGGTATCGGGAAGGGGGGCGCTTTTTTCTTCAATTGTTCTTTGTTGAGAACCTGCCGGATCTGTTTTGTCCCCTTTCCAGGAGGGACAAATAGAATACCTTGATCATTGTAAGAATGAATCATTTGCGCATAATAGGAAAAATAACCATCTCCGTATAACTCATAACCATACCAATCTGTGATCGACCAGGGCCGCCAACCAAAGCGGCCATAGAAAAATGCCCAGTCTACCCATGCAGGCGCGAACACAGAGCCAGGAATCCATAACCAGCCTTTTTTCTTGTTCCACGTCCAAATGCCCAGATGATAAGGCACCCAGCCCCAAGGCTCGGAAGGAACCCAAAAAAGCTGTCCCTGCACACTTGTCCAACGTCCTTGATAATAAGGCATCCACCCTCCCCAAGAGTAGGAATGGTCATTCAAAAAGGGCCGCCAGACATAACCACAGTAACGGTCCCATAACCATTCCCCGTGGAGGGAACCGTATTTTTGAGCAAAATAATAAACAGCTTTGGGCAATCTTTGGATGGGCAAAGGCAAAACAGCCTTCTCATCATGCAGATCTAGGAATTCCTTGTTGATCCTCTCGTTCCATTCCTCAAAATCATCGACCATCTCGTATGGACTTCGGACCATTTCATGTTTTGGCGTAACAGTAATCATATGAGGCCTTTTTATGATTTCTGTTTTGATGGCGTTTTCGCTCGAGCCAAACAGCATGTGGGCCTTTCCTTCTTTGATAAAAACATCCGTATTGCCCTCAGGTTTGATATGGATCATGGCTACAGATTTGTGATTCAGTTTCACGGCCGCATTCGGCGTGATGATCTGAAATATTTCTCTGCGGACATACCTCTTATACATGATAAAGACTTGACCTCGGTTGAGGAGTAGGTTGGTCAATGCGTTTTTTGAACTGAGGCTCTGGGCCAGGATGGTCTCGATTTTGAGCTCAGTATTCCGGTCAAGTCGGATGATTGTGCCGGTATCGAACTGAATCTCACACCTTCGCTCGCTCGTTCTGATCGTATCTCCCGGAGCAAGTGGGAGGTTCAAATCGGCCACTTCTGGAGTTCGAAGGCCTTCCCTCAGAACGACCGCATCTTTCCCATCATGTTTGGCTTCAGGGTATATCACATGTCCGAAATAGGTGTCTGTATCCCAAGCATTGATGTATTTGTAGTTGGTATCACCGTTTGCTCCGACAAAAACCAACAGACTAAGGACTAAAAGCGTTATTCCTTTTTTCATCTTCCCCCTCCTTGTGAGATCATATCCCGTATCTAGCTGCTGACATCCCCAGCTGAAATCGGAGACCGGTTATTTCTTTTTCTTAATACCGGTTCTGGAAGAGGTCCCTGTTCTCGTGGAAGTAGTTCTGGTTCGGGTCGTAGTGGTTCTTGTCGGAGTCAAGGACCGGGATTTGATTCCTGACGTAGAACCAGACCTCTTCACGGAACTTTTCGTCCTGACAGTGGGACTCCGATAGGATCGCCCCTTGCTCAACTGGCTTTTTCGTATATAGGACCTGTACGTAGAACGGTAGGGAGAGTACCCGCTGCGCCTATATGCAGGATAGTAACCTCTCCCCCCATAATAGGGAGAATATCCCCAGTAATAGGGAGAGTATCCCCAGTAGTAGGATCCAAGAAGACCATAATACCAGAAAGGATTCCAAAAACTGAATCCCAACCCTATGGATGGACCAAAATAGGATGAGTAGTAAGGATCGTAATAATAATCATTTGGATAATAGTCGCGTTGACCATAATCACGGTTTTCGTATTCGTATTCGGCGGGATCGACCGGGATGCGTTTTCCCGAATAACGTGTCTCAATCGTAGCGCAGCTTGAAAGAAATAGGGCTAGAATCAGTGCCAGAGAAAGGATAATTACTAACTTTTTCATAATGTTTCTCCTTTCCTTATTCTCGATTATACACAATTGCAATCTTTGTGCCAACAAAATCTAGGGAAAAATGCGGGATTTCCTCTGATATTCTGTCCTATAATTGGGACAATCATCTTAAAACGGGGACGGTTCTACAGGCTGAATTAAATAGAACCGTCCCCTTTTTTCATTCTTTTTTCCTACTGTTGACATCAAACGGATAAAACATTTAGAATGTGTGACGCATTAATAATAGGGAGGTTTTAATGAAAATCACTATAAGCGCATTAAAGGCAGATATCGGTAGTATCGGCGGTCATATCATTCCTAGCCAAGCTCTGTTATCCGAGGTCAAAAACAAAGTCCAAGAGCTCGGCAAAGAGTTGATCATCGATTTCTATATCAGCCATACGGGTGATGATATTGCCATTTTGTGCACTCATGAAAGAGGAGTTTCGGACGAAAAAATTCACAAGCTGGCATGGGATGTTTTCCTTGCAGGGACGGAAGTGGCCAAAAAACAAGGGCTATACGGAGCAGGGCAAGACCTGTTGAAGGATGCTTTCAGTGGAAACATCAAGGGAATGGGGCCAGCAGTAGCAGAGATGGAATTCGAAGAAAGGCCGAACGAACCATTCGTCTTTTTCGCAGCGGATAAGACCGATCCAGGCGCCTATAATCTTCCCTTCTATCTTGGTTTTGCCGATCCTATGTACTGCGCTGGTCTCATCCTCAGCCCTAAGATGGCGGACGGATTCATTTTTCGGATCATAGATGTCGAAAACACCGAAAAGGATAAAATTGTCGATCTTAATTCTCCTGAAGACATCTATGACATCGCCGCACTGCTCAGGGACAATGAGAGATATGTTATCGAGAGCATCTATTCGCGAGCATCAGGAAGCCAAGCCTTATCCATATCTACAACCCGACTCCACAACATTGCAGGAAAATACACAGGCAAGGACGATCCTATCGCTTTGGTCAGGGTCCAGGGTGAATTTCCCGCGACAGGAGAAGTGCTGGCTCCTTTTGAGATCGGTCATTTCGTCGCAGGTTTCATGAGAGGCAGCCACATCGGCCCGCTGATGCCCTGCAAGCTGAATTCCCCGATTTCCTACTTCGATGGTCCCCCGATTGTGACCGGAGCCGCTTTTTGTATCAAAGACGGAAAGCTCACCGAACCTGCAGACGTTTTCGATCATCCTTTCTGGGATCATGTGCGCATGCAAATCTCAGAAAAGGCAACCGCTATCCGCCGGCAGGGATTCTCTGGCGCCGCCATGCTCCCCTACAGTGAGCTGGAATACGGAGGCATTGTCGAAAGACTGGAGAAGCTAGAAAAAAAATTCAAACTCGTTTAACCTTGAAAAAATTCAAAAATCCTGTGCCCACTGTGGATATCATCATCGAGATAGATAAGGAAGACGGCAGGCAAGGAATCATCCTCATCAAACGAAAAAATCCACCGTATGGATGGGCGTTGCCTGGAGGATTTGTCGACTACGGAGAATCTTTGGAGCAGGCGGCTGTTCGGGAAGCCAAAGAAGAAACCTCCTTGGACATTCAACTCCAATGCCAGATGCACACGTACTCGGACCCAAAACGGGATCCTCGCAAACACACTATCTCGACTGTTTTTATCGCTCAGGCAAAAGGAAATCCGGTTGCCCAAGATGACGCCCAGGAGATCAACGTGTTCAGCAAGGACGAGCTGAATTTTCCACTTACTTTTGACCATGAAAAAATCCTGGCGGATTATTTCACAAGAAAAAACAAAAAGGAAAAAATCTGAAGAGGCAGAAGAGTTCAAGCACATGACGGACAAAAAAAACAATAAACGTCCAAAAGAGCTAGAATCAGAATTCAAGGAAGTATACAAAGCATGGGGATCTGCCGAAGCAGAGGTCATAAAAAGCTTCCTCCAAAGTCATGGCATTCCTTGCCTGCTCAAAGGACTTGTGGTCCAATCTGTTCACCCATTTACCATGGACGGCTTAGGAGAGATCAAAATCCATGTTTCCGAGAAAGATCATGACTTAGCAGAGAAGCTACTCAAATCACATCAAGAAGAGTAGCTCTGGCACCTGATTTTTTCTCCCAGCATTTCTGGACTTGGATTATTCATAAAAAATGCCGATACTTTTTTTATGAATAGTTCAGGATAACCGACAGTACTACTGTATTTTGTGTATACATCCCATTTCCCCCAATATATGGAAAATTATAGAAAATAATAAATTTATGCAGGATTTTTTCAATTTTTTCCTTGACATACAGTTATATAATAAATATATTTTACTAGAAATGGGACAAAACGGGATAAAATGGGAAACACGCTGATCGGAAGCTACGCCGCACGATTCGACAAAAGTGGTCGAATTAAAATACCAGAAAGATTTCGTGCAGCCATCGAAAAAGAATACGGCAAAGAGCTTTTTATCACTTCGCTCACAGATGAAGCCGTTCAAATCTATCCCCTTCCCGTCTGGAACAGTTTGACAGGAATTGCAGGAGAAGGCGCTTATCATTTCAAACCAGCCATAAGAAGGCTGCTGATCCGGGTCAACTCCAAAGGCACAAAATATCGAATAGACTCAAAGGGCCGTATCCTGATCAATCAGCTATTGAGAGAGAAGGCACAACTGGAAGATGAAGTGGAGGTCATTGGCCTTTCCAACCATTTGGAAATCTGGAACAAGGCCATGCTCGAAGAAACACTCGGAGAAAAGCCTCTCACCGACGAGGACTTCGAAAACATCGCGGAGCTTATGTCCCAAGACAAGAAGGCATGATCGGAAGCTCCCACATTCCTGTCCTTTTAGAAGAAGTAATGGAATATCTGGATATCGAAAGAAAAGGAGTGTATGTAGATTGTACTATTGGTCTGGGAGGACATGCGCTGGAAATCCTGAAAAGAAATCAGGAAAACAAGATTATAGGATTCGACATCGATGAACAGGCCCTGCTACAGACCAGAGACCGACTCCAACCCTTTGCTGACAGGGTCAAGCTCTTTCATTCGGACTTTCGGCATCTGCCGGACCTAGATACAGATTTTTCCGATGTCAAAGGAATTCTCATAGACCTGGGATTTTCTTCTTTCCAGCTCGACACACCAGAAAGGGGATTCAGCTTCAGCCTGGAAGGGCCTCTGGATATGCGGATGGATATGCGCAACAAAATCACAGCCTCCAGGATTCTTAATAAATATTCGGAGAGAAAGCTCGCAGAAATCTTCAGAGATTACGGCGAACTTCGTCAGGCGAGAGTACTGGCCAGAGAAATCGTATCGAGGAGAAAAATCAAAAAATTGGAAAAAACGACAGAACTCCGCAGGATAGTCGAGGAAGTCTGTCGGTGGCGACCCCAAAGAGGAAAGATCCACCCTGCAGCCAAAGTTTTTCAGGCAATCCGTATCGAGGTCAATCAAGAGCTTCACGGCCTGGCGGATTTTTTAGAAAACATCGTCAAAAAAATATCCACCGGAGCCCGGATTATCGCCATCTCCTTTCACTCACTGGAAGACAGAATCGTCAAGCAGACCTTTATTCATCTAGCTAGATCGGACAACGGCAATTCTCTCCTGAAAATTCTGACAAAAAAGCCCATCAATCCAACCGAAAACGAAGTCTCAACAAACTCACGCGCCCGTTCGGCCAAATTGAGAGCAGGAGAGAGGCTCTGATGGTCAGAAAAAAATTCGGTAAAAAAGAAATTTTCATCGGTATCGCCTGCACTCTGTTTGCCCTTCTCATGCTCAGCCTTTACGTATGGCACCAGACAGAATCTGTAAGTCTCGGCTATGATTCGGCAGAGCTGGAATACAGAGTCATCCAACTGGAAAAAGAGGTAGAAAAACTGGAGACAGTCAAATCGAGCCTCCTCACTTTGGACCGAGTAGAGAATATTGCCAGGGATAAACTGAAACTTTCTGAACCTGAAGAAGAACAGATCGTGTATGAGGATATTGAAAAAGAGCGCTAAAAAATAACGCTATGAAAAGCTATCACCAAAAGAAAACCAAGAAGCGGACATACTTTCTCGCCTTCTTCTTCATCCTATGGCTGGGTGTACTCGCACTCCGTCTCGTCCAGCTTCAAGTGATCGACCACGTGAAACTGAAAGCAGAAGCCATCCAACAAAACCAAAAAATTCAAAAGATCGAACCCAAACGGGGATCCATCTTTGACCGGAACATGACAATCCTGGCACGGAGTGTACCCCGGTACTCTGTTTTTTTTCATCCCTTGGAGAATGAATCTCATTCAGAGCAGTGGTCCAGAGCAAAAAAGATAGGACAGACTTTGCGGCTGTCCTCCAGCAAGCTCAGCACCATCAGAGCAAAGATCAACAAAGATGACAATTTCATTTGGCTCGCTCGGAAAATCGAAGAGCAAAAGGCCACTCAGGTCTTAAACATGAACATCAACGGCATATTCTTGATGGAGGAGAATAAAAGGTTTTATCCGCAGGGAAACCGCGCCGCGCACGTTCTTGGCAGAGTGGATATCGACGAAATAGGTGTCAGCGGAATCGAATACAAATATAACACAATACTCCAAGGGATCGAGGGAGAGGGGCTCATCCTAAGGGATGCCAAAAGAAGAAGATACAGCTTTGAAACCTTGAAGCCTCCGGTAGACGGAAAAGATCTGGTCCTGACTCTGGATGAGACCATCCAATATATCGCTGAAAAAGAGCTCAAAAATGCCGTTTTGCAGAGCCAGGCGGAATGGGGAACCGTCATCATCTCTGAACCTTCAACCGGAGATATTCTGGCTTTGGCGAACTATCCCACCTATGACCTCAACCACCTACCCAATCCTCCCACAAGACTCGATAGGAACAAAGCCGTTCACCACACCTATGATCCAGGATCGACATTCAAGATTATTACTTTGTCAGCTGCATTGGAGAATAAAAGTGTCGGTTTTGAGGAAACCTTTGATTGCACACAGGGATATGTCGTGTATGCCGGTAACACATTCTGGGATCATGAACGATTAGGCATTCTTTCATTTCCAGAAGTTTTCATCCACTCCTCGAACGTCGGAACCATCTTCATTGGCCAACGTGTTGGGGACGAAAATCTCTGCAGGACTATTAAGCAGTTTGGATTCGGACAAAGAACAGGCATCGATCTTCCGGCGGAAGAAAGAGGCTTACTCAATCCCCTGGAGAGATGGACAAAAATCTCTGTTGCCTCTCATTCCATCGGGTATGAAATCTCTGTAACTCCCATCCAAATGCTCCAAACTCTCAATATCATCGCCAACCAAGGTGTCATAGTTCCTCCAAGGGCAGTCAAAAAAATCCATGATACAGAGATGGAAGCTCTTTCTCCCCTGCCTTACAAAAAAGCGATTTCAGAGGAGACTGCTGCCAACGTGAGAAACATCCTACTGGGTGTGGTTGCCTCAGGAACCGGAGTAACAGCACAAATCCCGGGTTACGCCATATACGGAAAGACAGGGACCGCGCAAAAATACGATCGGAAAACAAAACAGTATTTGACGACGGCCCACATCGCCTCGTTTGCCGGTGTGGTCGAAAACGATAGACCTCTTTTTTCGATGATCGTGGTCATCGACGATCCCAAGGGACATTATTACGGAAGTCAGGTGGCTGCCCCTGTTTTTAGGGAAATCGCAAAAAAAATCTTGCGCTATCTTTGCGTTCCACCTGCAAAAAAATCTCTCGACACCCTTATTGCGTCCAAAGCGGGAAAGCAGAGTAACGAATGAAGATCAAAGATATGCTCCAGGGTATACCCACGGTGCAATTCCACGGAAAACTGGAGGAAGAAGTTAAGGGCATCGCCTATTCCTCTCGTTCGGTCAACTCTGGTTACTTGTTTGCAGCCTTGAGGGGAGAAAACAAGGATGGCTTCCATTTCATTCCCGAAGCCATAGCGAACGGCGCTACAACCATTCTTTCAGAAAGACCGATGCCCTCTGAATTCGACATCAACTGGATTCAGGTTCAGGAAGCACGCAGGTCTCTGGCACTCTGTTCTGCCAATTTTTTCCACCACCCTTCCCATCGACTCAAAGTTGTCGGGATCACCGGGACCAAAGGTAAAACGACGATCACTTACCTGATCGAAGCCATACTCAAAGCCGCCGATTTTTTACCCGGAGTTATCGGAACGATTTCCTACAGAGGGCCGGGACTCAGCATCACAGCCAAAAGAACAACGCCTGAGGCCCCTGACCTGCAGAATCTGATGCAAAACATGGTCGAGCAAGAGGCCACCCATTGTGTGATGGAGGTCTCTTCCCATTCTCTCGAATTGGATAGGATTACTGGAATCGACTTCGATGTCGCTGTATTTACCAACCTGAGCGGTGAACACCTCGACTATCATCAAACCATGGAGAGATACTTTGAGGCGAAAAAAAAGCTCTTCTTTCTCCCCACTCAAAAAAAGACCATGGCTGTAATCAACACCGATAACGCCTGGGGAAAAAAGTTGGTCGAAGAGCTCCATATGGGCGCCATCACGTTCGGAATGGAAACAAATGCCCTAGTTCGAGCCGCAGAGTTTTCCCTCTCGGAAAAAGGAATAGATTTGGTTGTTAAATATCCAGCCGGAAAAATGAAAATATCCTCTCCCCTGCTTGGCCATCCGAACCTGTACAATATTCTTGCAGCGGTTGCAGCAGCTCTCATCCTCAAAGTGCCTGAAACCACAATCGCCGCAGGGATCGCCTCCCTCCAAGGGGTTCCCGGAAGGTTCGAGAAGATCCATAATTCCTTCGGTATGCACATCTTTGTGGACTATGCACATAACGATGATGCTCTACGTCAGCTATTGGAAACCGCCAAAGAACTGGCACAGAAAAAAATCATCGTAGTGTTGGGAGCCGGAGGAGATCGAGATAAGTCCAAGAGATCAAGGATGGGAGAGGCGGCAGGGAGATTGGCTGATTATTCCATCATCACCTCAGACAATCCCCGTTCGGAAGAACCTCTGGCCATCATCGCAGAGATCGAGCAGGGCATGAAAAAATCAGGAAGCAAGCAGTACGAAGTCATACCTGACAGGAAAGAAGCTATCGCCCGCGCTCTGGCCATCGGTCAACGGGGTGATTACATTTTGGTAGCCGGGAAAGGACACGAAGACTACCAAATCATCAAAGACCGGATTATCCATTTCAGCGATGCTGAAGTCATCCTGGAATTGCTGAAAAAAAAGGAGAAAAGCCCAAATTGGTTGAGCTCAACTTGAACGAGATTGCAGAAAAAACGGGTGGAAATATCCTCCAAGGTTTGCCTTCTATCTCGTTCCGGACATTTAACATCGACTCACGGATAAGCCAGCCGGGCGAGCTCTTTTTTGCGCTCGTGGCCCAAAGGGACGGCCATGCCTACATTGCGGATGCTGCACAAAAGGGAGTGGCTGGCGCCGTTATTTCCCAGCATATCACGCCACCCAATCCCGACATCGCATTGATTCAAGTGCCTGATACTCTTTTTGCTCTGCAAAACCTCGCTGAAAAAGTCCTGGATACCCAGAGTATAAAGGTCGTGGGAATCACAGGAAGCATCGGAAAAACCACCACAAAAGAGTTTGCTGCGGCCCTACTGGCCCGAAGTTTCGAAGTGCTCAAATCAGAAGGAAACTACAACAATCACATCGGTCTCCCCCTCTCTATCCTGAAAATCCAAAAGAAAGACGAAGTCACCGTGTTAGAGATGGGCATGCGTTCGGCAGGAGAGATATCCTGCCTCACTCAGATCGCGCCTCCAGACATTGCCGTGATCACCAATATTCATCCTGTTCACCTTGAATTTTTCAAAGACATCGAGGAAATCGCTCAAGCAAAAAAGGAAATTCTCGATGGTTTAAAAACCAATGGAACAGCCGTGCTCAACGGCGACGACCCCGCCGTTCGGAAAATCGCCAAAGACTGGAGGGGAACAAAACTTCTTTTTGGCCTTTCTGAAGGTTGTGACATCCGAGCCGAAAACATCCAGAGGTCGGGATACCAGGGAATCACTTTTGACTTCATCTACGGGGAAAAAAGAGGGAAAACGGCTATTCCGTTCATCTATAAAAGCTTTCTGTCCAATTTTCTTGCCGCCTCAGCTATCGCCTATGCGCTTTCCACACCTTTTGAAAACATACTGGCACAAACACAAACCTTGAAACCTTTTCCGATGCGTGGAGAGATCTTCCACCTTCCGAACGACATCATCTTGATCGACGATTCCTACAATTCGAGTCCCGCTGCACTGGAAGCTATTCTCAAGGATTTATCCGAGCTAGAGGCCAAAAGAAGAGTTGCTGTTTTAGGCGATATGTTGGAACTGGGAAAGGCACAAACATCCTATCACCATGAGGCGGGAAAACACGTGCAGCAACATTCTTGGGATCTGCTCGTCACGGTTGGCCCCCTCAGCCGACACATGGCAGAGGGAGCGCTGCAGGCAGGCATGAATGACACCCAAATAATCTCGTTTGAAAATTCCGATGAGGCAGCACATTATGTGATATCTCTCATCAAACCGGGAGACTTGGTGTTGGTTAAAGGATCTAGAGGAATAAAAACAGATAAAATCGTGGAATTGCTGAAAAAAAGAGGTAACTGATATGTTGTACTGGCTTTTGGCTCCACTCAAGGAATATTCCATCCTATTCAACCCCTTTGGGTACTATACGGTGAGAATAGCTCTAGCGGGAATAACAGCCATGCTGATATCTTTTCTCCTGGGGCCTTGGGTGATCAGGATGTTGAAGAAATACCAACTGGAGGAAGAGATCAACCCGTATGGTCCTGAAAGCCACCAAAATAAAAGGGGCACGCCCTCGATGGGAGGCATCCTGATCATCGCGTCAACGCTGATTCCCACTCTCCTTTGGGCAGATCTGAGCAACACCCATGTTCTGATCGCCATGAGCACCATGTTTTTATTCGGGATTCTCGGCTTCTGGGACGATTACCTGAAGATCAAAAAACACAAATCACGGGGACTGATCATCCGGCACAAATTCATCTTCCAGATCCTATTGGCCGGCATACTCGGATTCGTCCTTGTCTATCTCGGCTTCCAGGGCAAGTTTGATCTCCATTTGAGCCTTCCATTCTTTAAAAAATGGGTTCCTTATCTGGGATGGGTCTACCTTCCATGGATCATGTTGATCCTGGTTAGTTCCTCCAATTCCGTCAATCTTGCCGATGGGCTAGACGGACTGGCGATCGGTCTGACTTTGATAAGTGCCGGTGCCTTCACGGCCTTAACCTACTTGGCAGGGCGCGCGGACTTTTCGGAATATCTCAATATTCCTTACGTCTCAAATGCACCGGAACTCACCATATTCGTTGGTGCAATAACAGGCGCTTGTTTGGGCTTTTTATGGTTTAACAGCCATCCCGCCCAAGTTTTCATGGGCGATGTGGGCGCCCTTTCTTTGGGAGGCAGCATCGGTGTGATCGCCATCCTGATCAAACAGGAGTTCCTCTTGTTCATGGTGGCGGGTGTGTTCATCCTGGAAGCCCTCTCCGTTCTCCTCCAGGTTTCCTATTTTCGTGTCACCGGAGGAAAGAGGATTCTCAAGATGGCTCCTCTCCATCATCACTTCGAACTTTTAGGTTTGTCGGAAGAAAAAATCGTGGTCCGCTTTTGGATCCTGGGCATCATATTCGCTCTATTTAGTCTGGCAACATTAAAACTGAGATAAAATGGAATTACAAGGAATCAATGCACTGGTTGTCGGCATGGGCCGCACGGGAGAAGCCGTGTGTGACTTTCTCAACCGGCAGGGTGCTAAAGTCAAGATCAGCGAAAAATCACGTCCAGAAGACCTGGATAACAAGATAAACTTCTGGCGAGAAAAAGGCGTCGAGGTGGAAGCCGGGGATCACAAACTTCAATCTTTCCTGGATGCTGATTTGATCATCCCCAGTCCCGGGATTCCTTATATTCCAGAACTGGACGAGGCCAGGAAAAGAGGGCGAATGGTCATTTCAGAAATCGAACTGGCATACAGGTTTTTAAACGGCAAAATCGTGGGAATAACAGGAACCAACGGAAAATCCACGACGGCCACCCTCTCTCACAAAATACTACAGGAAGGAGGACTTAAGAGCAATTTGGCAGGAAACATCGGAACACCTCTGATCCATTTCGTAGAAAAAAGCCAGCCCGATGACATATTCGTGACAGAACTCTCCAGCTTTCAATTGAGATACGTTAAAAAATTCCGGGTTGCCATATCCCTCTTTTTAAACATTTCTGCAGATCATCTTGACTGGCACACAGATTTCGATGATTACTATCAGTCCAAAAAGAATCTTCTTCGCACGCAAAATGAGGAGGATACAGCCATCCTGAACCGAGATTATCCAAGGGTGTGGGCTTTGCGACAACTGGGAAAGTTCAAAGTCTATGCTTTCAGCCAAACAGGAAAGGTTTCCCAGGGATGTTGGATCCAGGAAAATTGGATAATCTTGGCAAATGAAATCCAGGAAAAACTGATGCAGACAACCGAAACATCTCTTTTAGGAATTCACAACCGCGAAAACATCATGGCATCCGCCTTGGTTGGCCATGTTTTGGGAATCCCCGCTTTCTCGATAAAAAAATCCATCATCGGCTTCAAGGGACTGGAACACCGGCTGGAAAAAACAGGCGAACTCGGACAAGTGGTATTCTACAACGATTCCAAAGCGACCAACGTCGATGCTTCCCTCAAATCCATACAGAGTTTCTCTGGTCCGATCACCATTATTCTCGGCGGCAGGGATAAGGGAGGAGATTTCGCTCAATTGAGGAAGCCTGTTCAAAAAAAAGTAAAGACGATCGTGGTGATCGGGGAGGCCTCAGATAAGATACAAAAATCGTTGAATGGCACTGTTCCGATGACACAGGCTTCTGACATGAAAGAGGCCGTACATCTGGCCTATTCGGCCGCCTCCCCAAAGGGAGTGGTCCTTCTTGCACCCGGTTGCACCAGTTTCGATATGTTCAAAAACTTTGAAGAACGGGGAAAGATTTTCAAGAGAGAAGTCAAGGCCTTGATACAAAGAATGGAACAAGGGAAAGAGTAAAAATGGAAATATTCAGACCTTTTGGATTCGACAAACCTCTTTTCCTCGCCACCTTAGCTCTAATCTTGATCGGATTGATTATGGTTTTCAGCTCCTCCGGCGTCATATCCAGCGATAAATTTGACCAGCCTTTTTATTATTTCATCAATCAAATCATAGGAGCGGGAATGGGTCTCATTCTTGTGGGAGGAATATTATGGGTGAGAAAACCATTCTATCAAAACGCAAACATCATTTACGCCCTGCTTATGCTAACACTCTTCCTCCTGGCGCTTGGTCTCATCATGCCCACCGTGGGAAAGACCAGCCGGTGGATTCAATTCGTAGGGCTGCGTTTTCAACCCTCAGAGCTGGCAAAGATCAGCCTGATCCTGTTTTTTGCTTATTATCTCGACCGAAAAAAAGATAAGCTGGATGAACCACGTACACTGGTCTTTCCTCTAGCCATCCTGCTCCTTTTTATCCTGATGATCATCAAAGAACCGGATTACGGCACGGCCTTGCTCATCTTACTCATCGCAGTCATAATGCTTTTTTTAGCCGGTGTGAAATTCAGATATTTTCTGGCCCTTGGGATTGCTTCTATCGGATTGTTCGCATTTTATCTTTTCCAAGCTAGCTATCGGCTGGGGAGGGTTCGTGCAATCCTTTATCCGACAGATGATCCCCAAGGTTTAAGTTTTCAAATCATACAATCCAAACTCGCCGTAGGGTCAGGAGGTCTATTTGGCGTGAATATCGGACAAAGCTCTCAAAAGCTCTTTTTTCTCCCCTGTGCTCACACAGACTACATCTACGCTATCGTGGGAGAGGAGCTTGGCCTGCTGGGAACTATGGTGATCCTTCTCCTCTTCTTGGTTATCTTATGGAGGGGATTGCTCATTTCTTGGAAAGCTCCCAACCTCTTCAGCCAGATGACGGCGGCCGGCCTCACTCTGGCCATTTTTCTCCAGGCCATGCTGAATATCAGTATCGTGTTGGGACTGGGGCCTCCGACCGGATTCCCTCTACCTTTGATCAGCTACGGGAGATCATCTCTCATCTGTACTTTGTTCAGCATCGGTATTCTGCTCCATATTTCCCAGAGGAAAGAATCGTCGAGAAGAAAAAAATGAAAATGAAAGGGAAAAAAATCATTATCAGCGGCGGCGGAACAGCCGGACACATTCATCCTGCCCTCGTTGTGGGAAGGAAGCTAAAAGAAAAGGACCCGGACTGCTCATTGACATTTGTAGGAAGCACACGCCATTTGGAAAAACGGATTATGGCCCATTATAAAGCCCATTTTATCCCATTGCATATTGAGGGGATCAAGGGGAGGGGAATCAAAATTTTCAAATCACTTCTACTCCTCCCCTTATCTTTCCTCAAATCTTTGATGATTTTGGTCCGGAAAAAGCCCGATCTAGTCATAGGTGTAGGGGGCTACAGTTCCGGACCGATTGTTCTCCTCGCATCATGGCTCCGGATTCCCACATTGATCATGGAGCAGAATATTCAACCGGGTCTTACAAACAGGCTCCTCCGACGTTGGGTACAGAAAGCAGTTGTTTCTTTCGAACGATCCCTCCCCCACTTCAAGGAAAAGGGAATTTTCATCGGGAATCCGGTCAGGGAGGAGTTTTACACCTTAACGCCAAAGGAGAGAAATGGCTGGCTTACGTTGTTGATTTTCGGTGGAAGCCAAGGATCCCATTTCCTTAACGAAGGCATCGTACGTGCCCTTCCTCTGTTAAAGGCAGAAAAAGAACATCTAAAAATTTTTCATCAAACCGGAGAGAAGGACCGGGAATGGGTGGAAGGAAGTTACAAAGAGGAGGGATTCCCTGAAGTGACAGTGGCCCCTTATTTCAAAGAAATGGCAAACTATTTTCAGAAATCGGATTTGATCATCAGCCGTGCCGGTGCATCCACTATAGCAGAGCTTATCGCTTCGCAAAAAGCCTCGCTGCTCGTACCCTTTTCTCAAGCTGCGGATAACCACCAACTTCTGAATGCCAAAGAATTGAAAAAAATCAACGGAGCCGAGGTCATCACAGAGAAAGAATTCAGTCCCTCGGCTATCTCAAAAAAAATTCTTGAATATAGCCAAAACAAACAGAAGATCACCGAAATGGAAAAAAACCTCGCTTCGCTCAAAGTCAAAAACGCGGCGGATCGGATCGCGGATCTATGTTTTGAACTCATGGAAAAAGGAGAATAGGAGGTCTTTTAGTGGTCAAACCGACTAGCAAGCTGAGAAACATCCACATGATCGGAATCGGTGGGACCGGAATGAACGGCATAGCCGAAGTGCTCCTGAACTTGGGATACACTGTCTCTGGAACAGACCTCGGTAAAAACGAAGCCACCCAGAGACTCAAACGTCTCGGAGCAACGATCTCCTACGGGCATACCGCAGATAAGGTACACGGAGCCGATGTCGTCGTGATATCTTCGGCCATCCAAGAGGACAATGTCGAAGTGGAAGAAGCCAGACGCATGAAAATTCCGGTGATCCCCCGAGCGGAAATGCTGGCAGAGCTGATGAGGCTAAAAAATGGCGTGGCCGTGGCAGGGTCCCACGGAAAAACCTCGACAACGTCCATGATCGCCCAGGTCCTGGAAGATGCGGGGAAAGATCCCACAATCATTGTGGGCGGCCGTTTGAACACCATCGGAGCCCACGCCAAACTAGGCGAGGGTGAATACATCGTGGCCGAGGCAGATGAGAGTGACAGGTCATTTCTGTATCTCTCGCCTTTTATCGCTGTTCTCACCAATTTGGACGAGGAACATCTGGATCAATATGAGACAGTCGAGGAGATTAAAAAAACCTTTGTCAATTTTGCCAACAAAGTCCCGTTTTATTGTCCTGTTATCCTCTGCCTCGACGATCCCAACCTCGAGAGCCTGATTCCTCAGCTGGATAGGAATATCATCACATATGGTTTTTCCACCCAAGCTGATGTGTTCTCCAGAGATCTTCAGTTCCATGAATACACCAGCACGTCTACTCTGTACTGGAAAGGAAAAAAAATCGGAAAATTGCGTCTGAATGTTCCTGGAATTCACAACATACACAATGCCATGGCATCTGTGGCCGTAGGGCTCTATCTGGATATTCCGGCAGCTGCGATTCTCGAAGCGTTGGCAAAATACACCGGGATCGGACGCCGGTTCGAACTCAAAAAGAAGGTAAACGATATCTCTATTATCGAAGATTATGCCCACCACCCGACAGAAATCAAAGCTACTTTAAAGGCAGCCAAACAGGGATGGACATGCCGTACGATCGCTGTCTTTCAACCCCATCGCTATTCCCGCCTATCGATGCTGATGGATGAATTCGTCACGTCTTTCAATCAAGCAGATATCCTGCTGCTGACGGATATTTATCCCGCAGGAGAAATACCTATAAAAGGAGTAACGGGAAAAGCCCTGTATAAAGAAATTCAGGAATTCGGGCACAAAAATGTCTATTTTGAAAAGGATATGGGAAAAATTCCCGATCTTGTGGAAAAGTTGGCAAAGCCTGAGGACATGATTTTTGTTTTGGGAGCTGGAAATATCAACCAGGTTATCCCCGAAATTATCAAGCGTCTGGAAAGGAGGAAATAAACTTGGCTGTCAATGTTCAAGCCTCTTTTAAGCCCAAAGGAGGCTCTATCCTCTCCCAACAGACTTCTTACCGGAGAAAACGAGGAAAGATAAAAAAAAAAAAAATCCACAGGAAGATAAAACTGAAACTAAGACACATTGTCTTTTCCTTTGTGCTGCTGGTCGGATTATTTTACGGATTCTCCCGGCTTTATCTTTTTTTGATCACCTGGGAAAAGCTCATCATCGACGAGGTGGAAATCATTTGCCAAAAGGAGGAAATCCAGAGGGATTTCCAACTCTATTTTGAAAAGAGATACTTGGGCAATATATTGCTATTGAACATCGGAAATCTTCAAAAGCTGTTGGCCACACACACGTGGATCGAGGATGTTTATATCCGGAAGATTTTTCCTTCTACGATAAGAATCGAAACCACGGAAAGAATCCCGATCGCCCTTCTGGAAAAGGAAGGCTATTTTCTGATCGATAAAGATGGCATCCTTCTCCAAAAGATATCGCCCAGTGATAGGCCCGATTTGCCCGTGATTATCGATGCCAACCGATTCAGGAAAGATTATGATAGGAAACTTGCTCTGGCCTGGGCTTGTTTGGATAACCTGGAGGGCTCAGCCCTAGACCAAATCAGCGTGATGGATCTGACCGAATATGAAAATGTCTCGTTGAAATTAAGAAATTCGGAAACATGGTTGAAACTGGGAGACCGCCATTTCAAGGAAAAATATCAAAAATTCGCAAAAAACATGGCCTTGCTCAAAACGTATGGGCCTTTGGAATACATCGATTTCAGATATGAGGGGCGTTTTGTTTTGGGGCCTCTACCGAAAAAAAAGAGGAATAACGCTCTCGACTCTGAGAAGGAGGCTTTTTAATGCCTAAAAACAGCTATGTCGTTGGACTGGATATCGGAACAAAAAAAGTTGCCGCTATCATCGGCGAAATCACCGAAGAAAAGAAGGTGGAAATTATCGGTATTGGGACAGCCGAATCCAGAGGGCTGAGAAAAGGGATAGTCGTGAATTTGGACTCTACGGTGGATGCGGTAAAAAAAGCTCAAGAAGAGGCAGAACTCATGGCCGGAGTGGAAATAGATGCAGCTTTTATCGGCATCTCGGGTGCCCATATCAAAAGTTTTAACAGCAGAGGTGTCATCGCCGTTTCAGGGAAAAACAAGGAGATCAGCCGAGAGGACATAAAGCGTGTCATCGAGCAGTCCAAAGCCGTATCCATTCCTCCAGATAGAGAGATCATACACATCATTCCACAGGAATTTGTCGTCGATGATCAGGATGGGATCAAAGATCCTCTTGGAATGAGCGGGATCAAACTGGAAGTCAATGTCCATATCGTAACAGGCGCTATAACTTCGGTGCAAAATCTGAGGACATGTGTGGCTCGCGCTGGAATAGAGATAGAACAGGTTGTCCTGAACCAGATTGCAACCAGCTCTTCTATTCTGACTCATGACGAAATGGAATTGGGAGTCGGTTTGATCGACATCGGGGGAGGAACGACAGAAGTGGCCATTTTCGAACGGGGAAGTCTTTGGTACACATCCGTCATCCCGATTGGAGGAGATAATTTTACCAATGACATCGCAGTGGGATTGAGGACTCCGATTCCTGACGCAGAAAAAATCAAGAAAAAATACGGCTGTGTGTCCCATCCTCTCGTGGATGAACAGGAAACCATCGAAGTGCCAACAGTCGGACGGGGGAAAAAGCCTCGCGTGCTCTCACGGCAGCTCCTGGCCGACATCATCCACCCAAGAGCAGAAGAGATTTTCCGGCTTGTCGATAACGACATCAAAAGGATGGGGTATGAAAAATCATTGAATTCTGGGATCGTTATCACGGGAGGAACGGCCCTATTGGAGGGGCTCGAGGAAGTGGCCGAAGAGATCTTCGACCTTCCCGTGAGAAGAGGGGATCCCAGCGGTGCAGGAGGCCTTGTGGACCGTGTCGGCACACCTGACTTTGCGACCACAGTCGGCCTCATCCAATATGGATATAACCTTTATAAGGAAACAGGTCTGCCAAGAGACCGCAAAAAAGGCTTCTGGTCAAAATTTAAAGATTGGCTAAAAGAGGCATAGGAGGCAAAATGAGTGATCCATTGAAAGGCAAACTCAAATTTCACTTGGTGGAGGAGCGTTTCGGAGCAAACATCAAGGTCATCGGGATCGGCGGTGGAGGCGGAAATGCTATCAACCGGATGATTGAAGCCGGCATTGAAGGCGTGGAGTTCATCGCTGTGAACACCGATCTCCAAGCGCTCTCCAACAACAAGGCGGGTTTAAAAACTCAGATCGGGAATCAGCTCACAAAGGGATTGGGCAGTGGAGGAAGGGCGGACACCGGCAAAGAAGCGGCTATGGAAGATACGGAAAGATTGATCGAAATCATCGAAGGCGCAGACATGGTGTTTCTGACCACAGGTCTCGGAGGAGGGACAGGAACAGGCGCGACACCGATTTTGGCCAATCTTGCATCCGAGATGGATATCCTGGCCATTGCTATCGTCACCTTGCCGTTCGAATTCGAGGGGAGAATCCGAGCCAACCAAGCTCAAGAAGGATTGGAAGAACTTAAATCGGCCGTGGATACCGTAATCTCCATTCCGAACGAAAGGCTGTTGGAAACCGTCAATTTGGATACATCCATTCAGGATGCCTTCAAGATGGCGGACGACATCCTTCGACAAGCTGTCCAAGGCATTTCCGATCTCATCACAAAGCCTGGTTTGATCAACCTTGATTTCGCTGATGTCAAATCCATCATGAAGGGCATGGGCATGGCTTTCATGGGAACCGGCATTGCCTCAGGAGAAAACCGAGCCGTCGATGCAGCCCAAAAGGCCATATCCAGTCCGCTTCTCATCGACACATCTATCGAAGGAGCCCATGGCGTTTTGATCAACATAACCGGCGGCAGAGATATTACCTTGCTTGAGGTTTCAAAATCTTCCCAACTCATCCACAGTTTGGCTCATCCCGATGCCAACATCATTTTTGGCACGGTTATCGATGAAAGCATGAAGGAGATGGTCAAAGTAACCGTGATCGCAACCGGGTTCGATCAAATTGCAGAAGACCGGATCGCCACACCGGGGGACTTCCCGGCAGCACGCCCTGAAACACCTCCTCCGTTCGAAATTCCTCAAGAAACGCCGCCCTACATCTTCGAACCCAAAGGAAGCGAGACTCTGTGGCAAAGGCCGGCTTGGGAAAAACAGTGGGAACCCTTTGAAACCCCGTCATTTATTCGTCGGAACAAGCAAACATCCCTGAAAAAACATCCCTATGAATCAAGCTGACCTCGCGATTCTCAACTGCAGCCAGCTATTGACCTGTCGAGGTCCGATTCCGAAGAGGAAGACTGCTCTCCAGGACATCGGGCTTTTGGAGAATGGTTGCATCGCCTCCTTCAAAGAAGAGATCGTCTTTGTTGGCGACCAAGAGGCCTTTCATCGTGATGTTCAGATGACTGATGACGGCATTTGCATCGATGGCAAAGGCCTCACAGGCCTTCCTGGTTTCGTGGACCCTCATACCCATCTGCCGTTTGCCGGAAGCCGGGAGCATGAGTTCAACCTTCGCGTGAAGGGATACACCTACCAGCAACTCGCCAAGCAGGGCTTAGGCATCCAGACAACCGTCAATGCCACACGACAAGCTTCGGACGAGGAACTGCTTTTTCTCTGTCTATCCCGGCTCGACAGCATGCTTATCCACGGCACCACAACGGCAGAAGCTAAAAGTGGATACGGCCTGAATAAAAGAGATGAGTTAAAACAGCTTCGCGTTATACAAAAAGCCAACGTGATCCATCCTGTCGACATCGTTTCCACGTTTATGGGAGCTCATGAGATCCCAAAAGAATACAAGGACCAAAAGGCAGAATACATGAGCCTCCTCACACAGGAAATCTTACCGGAAGTGAAAAACCAAAACTTGGCGGAATTTTTCGATGTTTTCTGCGAGGAAGGAGTATACTCTGTCGAGGAGACTAGAGAATTAATCAAAAAAGCAAAAAAAGCGGGCTTTAAGATCAAAATTCATGCCGATGAATTCACCCCGCTCGGAGGTGCTCAATTGGCCGCAGAAGAAGGAGCCATCTCTGCAGAGCACTTGATCGCTATTACCGATGAAGGCATCGAAAAAATGGCCCAAAGCCCGACTGCTGCCATACTGCTGCCTGGTGTATCATTTTTCCTGATGCAACAAAAAACGGCACCGGCCCGCAGAATGGTCGAGCAAGGCGTTATCGTAGCCTTGGCCACAGACTTTAACCCAGGCAGTTCGATGACCGAATCTATGCTTTTCATCCTGCAACTTGCCGTCTTCACCCTAAAAATGGGGATCGAAGAGGCAATAAACGCAGCAACCGCCAATGCCTCCTATGCTTTAGAAAAACAAGAGCAGGTAGGAAGTCTGGAAATCGGAAAAAAGATGGACCTTGTCCTATGGGATGTGCCCACTTATCCCTATCTGGTCTATCACCTGGGAGTTAATCCGGTTAAGCACGTGATCAAAAACGGAAAAATCGTCGTTAAGGACGGAAGAATTCTCAAAGCCTAGGGCCATGGTGCCTCATTTCTAGGACGTTATAATCTCTTGCAGCTGTGCTTCCAATTGAGGCTGAGGCTGGACGCCCACGATTCTTTCTACAACTTCTCCCTTTTTAAAAACGAGAAGAGAAGGAATGGCCATAATTTCGTAGTTTTGAGCCGTTTTCATGTTCTCGTCTGTGTTCATTTTGACAACCTTCAGCTTATCTCTCATCTTCTCTGCGACCGCTTCCAGCATCGGCGTCACCATTTGACAGGGACCGCACCAAGGAGCCCAGAAATCCACCAAAACTGGAATATCGGACTCCAACACCTCAGACTGGAATGTGTTCTCATCAACTTCTTTGATGTTTGCCATTTTGTTATTCTCCTATATCGAATGTTTTCAATATATTTTTTATCCTGTTATCAGAAATTTTGTAACAAATTTTATTTTTCTCCCGTCTCCCGACAATGATGCCAGCCTCCTTTAAGACTCCCAAGTGTTGGGATACATTGGGCTGGGACAGGGATATACATTTTTGCATATCTCCGACACAACACTCCCGTTTCATCAAATTTGCCATTATTTTCAATCTCGCCGGATGGGCCAAGGCTTTGAATTTTTCGGTGATCTCTCTGTATTGTTTTGCATTTTTTTTCATTACTCCCCCCTCCATGAATCAACTCACCATTTCAACCCGATCAGCAATCCCAGCAGCATGCCATACAGGATGCTCGACCAGGGTTTGCTGGTGATGATGCAAATGCCAGTCTTGCAACCCACAAACCGGTACAATAAATAACCCGCCATTCCGCCCACAATCACTCCGATAAAAACTTTCATTTTATCCTTCTTCATAATGCTTTTTGTATATTCGGTTCTTATTATATGCAATTATTTAGATATGTCAAGCTAAAAATAATCCAGTCAGAACTGCCTGAATTATTTACAAGCCAAGATTGCTGCGGCGACAAGGCAGTGGCTTATGAGCTGTTGTGAACTACTGTGAATGAGCCACAACGATGTCGACATTATGAGATTGGCTCGCCCATAGGGTAAAAACGGCTGATTAAGGTATATATGAATAGGATAATTTTGTTTTAGCGAAAATGGATGAAACTAGCAACCATTTTTTGGGTAACAGAGATGTGAGCTGGACTATTTAAGGGCCAAGATTGCTGCAGCGATGAGGAAGTGGCTCATGAGTTGTATTTGTATACTACGATTGGGCCACGACGAAGTCGATGTTGTGAGATTGGCCCTTAAATAGTCCAGCTCAGAAGTATTTGTCCATTTGTCGGTATTGTATAGCCTCCGAAATATGCAAGGGAAGAATATCCACCTCCCCGCTCAAATCTGCGATCGTTCGTGCCACTTTCAGGACACGGGTGTAGGCCCTGGCGCTAAATCCCAGGCGATCGACGGCCATTTCCAAAAGCCTCTCCCCCTCATCATTAATTGGGCAAAACATTTTCAAATCCCGCGTTTCCATTTCGGCATTGCTGTATATCCCTCTTCCTGCAAACCGCTTATGCTGTACGGCTTTGGCTTTCGCAACCCTCTCTCTAATCACACATGATCTTTCCCCCTCAACTTTAGAGATGATATCCTGGAACTCGACTTTAGGCACTTCGATCTGGATATCGATCCTATCGAGTAAAGGTTTGGACAATTTGGAATAATACCGGGTTTGCAGGCTGTCTGAATACTCCACATCATCGTAGGGATTCATCGCCGCCACCAGCATAAAAGAGGAAGGGTAAGAAACACTCATCAAAGCTCTAGAGATGGTCACCCTTCTGTCCTCCAATGGTTGCCTCAAATCTTCGAGCACACCTTTGCGAAACTCAGGTAGCTCATCTAGAAACAACACACCATTGTGGGCCAGGCTGACTTCTCCTGGCCGTGGGATGGAACCTCCCCCGATCAATCCAGCATCCGAGATAGTGTGATGAGGAGACCGGAAAGGTCTTTCACCCACGGCTCCTCTGTCCTTCAACAGACCGGCAACACTGTAGATTTGCGTGACCTGTATGATTTCCTCGAAGGTCATAGGCGGCAAAATGGTGGAAAGCCGTTTAGCCAACATGGTTTTCCCTGCTCCTGGAGGCCCGATCAAAAGAACATTGTGCGATCCGGCAGCAACGACTTCCAGAGCTCTTTTGGCATGTTGTTGTCCTTTTATTTCGTGAAAATCCACCTCGTATGCCACGTCTGGAAAAAGCTCAAAGAATAAATATTTTTTGGGTGAAACCGGGGGTTCCGCGCCACTCAATAACTTCACAACCTGGACCAAGTTATCCAAACTGAAAATGTCCATGCCCGGAACGAGTGCGGCTTCCCGTCCATTCTCTTTGGGAATGACAATGCCTTTGAATCCCATTTCTTTGGCAAGCACTGTGGAAGAAAGAACTCCTTTGACTGGCTTCAGCCTCCCATCCAACGCCAGCTCCCCGAGGAATAAAAAATCGCAAAGGCTCTCTTTGCGAAAAAGGTCGTATGAAGCAAGGATACCTAAAGATATAGGAAGA
>DAOWCB010000168.1 GCA_030633795.1 Candidatus Aminicenantota bacterium
GATTCTGTTTTTGCCTCTATGGTTTCTTTCCTGTGCTCCAAAGCCTGAATTTGTGTGTTAAGATTATTGATTTTTTCGGTTAGAAGATCGGCGTGGGATTTGAGTTCGAAAAACCGCTTTCTTCCTTTTTCCCAGGCTTCCTGTAGGGAGACCAGTGTGACCTCTTGCGTTTGAATCGTTTTTTTTCGTCCTTCTTCTTTGTCTTCTACGAGTTGTGTGTTTGCCTCGAGGGATGTCAGGTTCTTCTGTATCTGCGCTTTGTCTTCAGCAAGAATGGAAAGTTCCTTTTCGATGATGGAAATACTCGTTTCCATTTTCTCCACTTCTGCCTGATCGACTAGGCTTATCTTTTCTGTATCATCGATTTTTTTTATCAGTTCTGCAACTTGGGAAGATCGATGCTGGATCTTCTCATCCAGTCTGGCTTTTAATTTATTTTTTTCTTCTAACTGGATAGTTTGAGGATGAATTTCTTTTTGCATCCTGTCGACCGCCTTATGCAGTTTTGCTTTCTCACGTCTCAGTGTAACCAGGCCTTCCTTCCTGTCCCCGGCTTTCAAAAGACCGGAGGAGAACAACACATCACCTGAAGCTGTCACATAGTTGAGGGCAGGATGGTCGAGCCAGAGTTCCACAGCGCTTTGGATGTCTTTGGTGAGGATCGCATCTTCCAGATGGGAGATTTTATCTTTTATTTTTTGGGAGGGGCGAATATGGGATTTGAGAAAGCCGATCACACGAGGGTCGCCCTGGATTTTCGGGATGCCGACCTTTTTCTCCTGCGGATGGAGGAGCAAAAAATTCCCCTTGAGTCCTTTATCGGAGAGCGTGCGCAGAAATTGCTCTGCATCTAAAAGCGATGCCTTTGTTTCTTCATTCCAAAAAAGATCGATAAGCGGAGCCTGCATTTCATCGGCATCTATAAGGTCGGCCAGAATCCCCAATGTCCCTTCAATATCAGAAGGTATTGCTGATGCCCGTTCTGTTTCCTCCATCTTTTCAAGAGCATGAAGCTGGTGAAGGATTTTCTCTTTTTTTGAAAACAGGTCTGAGATGTTGTTTTGAATTTGCAGGATAGAAGCTTGGCATTCCTCTGATTCCGAACGAACCTTGCCCAATTCTTCTGACTGCAAATCGAACCGCGTCTGGGTTTTGGCAAACTCATTTTTTTTCTGCTTGAATTCTTCCTTTTTCAGGTTATGAAGACCTATATCCTGTTTGAGTTGGGATTGTAGCTTTTCCTGTTGCCGGCTCATCAGCTCATATTCTTTTTCGGTCTTTGCCCGTTCATTTTTGATTTCGGTGAATTCAAAGAGGTGCTGGAGATGCTCGTTCCTCAGGATTTCGATCTTTTTCTGACCGGCATCCAGGTTCGTCTGGACGGACTGATTTTTATTCTCGGCATTTTTGAGGTCTTTTTGTATTTGATGAAGGTTTTCTTGCAGTTTTTCAACTTGTTTTTTGGCCTCTGCCTGCGTTTGGTCGATGGATTTTACCTCTTGAGCCAACTCTTCCCGGCTGGACTCGACTCCTTTTTTCTTGTCAGCAAAAAAATCGTTCCTTCTGGATTCTTTATCTTTCTCGGATTCGGCTTTGGCGATTTGAGTCCTGATCCCGTACAGGTTTTCTTGAGATCTTTTGATGGATTTTTCCAGATCCCAGACATCCTTTCTCTTGGCAGCAAGATTTGCTTCCTCTTCCTTTAACTTCAGAGACATCTGGTTTTCTCTGTTCAGACTTTTGTTGTACCCAGATAAGGTTTCTCCCTGTTGTTTTTCCAACTCATGGATTTTTTTCCGGAAGTTGTTTGCTGTGAGCTGACGGATATTTTCCCGGAGTTTTCTATAGCGGATGGCGGCATTTGCCTGCCTCTTGAGGGAATTTTTCGCCTTCAAAACTTCGGCGATGATATCCTCTAACCGGGTTAAGTTTTGTTCGCTGTTTTCCAGCTTATTCTGAGTCTGCCTTTTTTTGTCCTTGTAATAGGCTGTCCCGGCTGCTTCCTCGAGGAGGTGTCTTTTTTCCAGAGGTTTGGAGGAGAGAAAACCACCGATGGCGCCCTGTTCGATCACAAAATATTCCTTCTCCCCGATGGATTTTTTCCACAGGCTCTCCTGGATGTCTTTAAGCCTGACGAGCTTGCCGTTCATACGGTATTCGCTTTCACCCGAACGGAAATACCGGTGATTGATCTTCAGTTGGTAGGCCTCATCTTCCAGTGAAAGAGTCACATCCGCCATGCTCATCGGTGCATTCTTCTGGCTGCCGTTAAAGATCATCTCCGTCCCTCTTTCCCCTCGGAAAGATTTTAATCGTTTGCCGCCCAAAACCCATATCAATGCGTCCACGATGTTGCTTTTGCCGGTTCCGTTAGGGCCAACGATGACGGTTATCCCGGGATGGAACATGATTTTGGTTTTTTCAGGGAAGGATTTGAAACCTAGGAGTTCAAGTTTTTTGATAATCATGATTTTGAGAGTTGAACTTTTTTAACATTCACGTTATATTAATCTTTCATTAAATTTGCATTGAGTCAATATTTTATTCATTTCAGACACAATTGCAAAGAGCCAGTGAAAAAATGCTGGCAAAAGAAAGTGATGGGAATTTAAACTACAGAGAGGGTGATGGATAATAAAGAGTATTTAGAAAACTTACGACGCAAGGAACAAACTATTTTGGTGCGTATCGAAAAGATGCGGAAAACCATGAACGAGACGGTGGAGCTCAAGACATTGGGATTTATGACGGACTTGCTGGAAGAAGCGAAAAAAGAATTGGAGATGGTTCAAGATAAATTGAGTGCGTCCGAGAACGAGAAAGATTGATTGGTTAGAGCCAGTGTAGCTCAGTCGGCAGAGCAACTGATTCGTAATCAGTAGGTCGGGGGTTCGACTCCCTCCACTGGCTCTCTTTTATTAACTGAAAACAAGCCATTTAGGGATTTGCCTTATTCAAGAACAAATAGTTAGAAACACCCTTATTACTCATTTATCAAATTTATTTGTTTCTTTTTTTAAAAAAGTTGCATATACTTTTGTTGCTTTAAATATACACTTGGGAAATTAAAACTTTGCAAACTCTTTACAACTTCTAATCAACTCTATGACAACATCCTCCCTGACAAGGATTATCTTATTCATTGATGAAATGAATCAGGGAAATTGAAGCTAAACAAAGGAGGATAAAATGACCTTAAAAAGGAATTTTAGGATATTCCTAATTCTAATGATTTCGAGTATTTTCTTTTTACAGAATTGTGCAACAATCATTCGGGGGACTTCTCAAAAAATACCTGTTACAAGTAATCCTATAGGAGCAAAGATAATAGTTGATGGGAATGAGATGGGAACTACACCAGTGAATCTAAAATTAAGGAGAAAAAAGATTCATAACATCAAGATAGAAAAAGAAGGCTATGAGCCTTTTACGGTTATAATAAATAGGAAAACTTCAATGCTCCTCTCCCTTCTGGGAAATACCTTTATTGGTGGTGTATCGGGTGCGCTTCTTGGTTTAGCAGCAGGAGATAGTAAAGAAAGAACGATCAAATCGGAGAGAGGGGGAGGTGGCCTTGGCGGCTTTATTGTTGGGGCTACTATTGGCTATTTCAGTTCCATAAGGGTGGACTTTTCAAAAGGTGCAAATTACAGTTTATCTCCTAAAGAGCTTAACGTTACACTGACAAAAATAGGAGAAAAACTTCAACCTAATATCATCCTAATAGATGCTGAGAGTTTTCAAGATATTAATTGGATTAGAATTAAATGTGTCGATAATGATGATGAAGACATTATTAACTTAGATTAGAGAATCTGTCGGTAAAAAAAAAGCAAAATGGTCACAATGCGGTTCGACTCCCTCCCCTGACAGGACTCGAACTTGTATCCTAGTAATTTAATCTGTCCTCAAAGAACAATTTTCCCAAATAAAAAGCTTCCTGTATGATCAACAGATTCCCTTTTCTTCTGGATTTTCCTTTTTGCCAATCATCGTAATGCTTTTCGGATGAGAAAAAATTGGTATTCTTACAGAGCGAAGTTGCCGCACAGCATGAATACTCCATGTCACACCACACCATAGTATTCCTTGGATTTAAAGAGATTATCTTGTTATCAATCACTTCAATATCTAACCTCTCACCGCAGTGGTTACATAAAGACTCTATAGAAACATCACAATCAAACATGAAACTCATTCCCAGTGCATCGATGGCACACATAGTATAGACTCTTTTGAATCCCTTTCTTTTAAGATAAACTTGATGAGATGTTTCTGAGCCAGAAAAAGGATATGCGGCAAGGATATTCGTTTTATCATTGTCTAAGTGGATAGCATCTACTTGGTCTAATTTGTTCAATATTGCATCCACTTTTTCCTTTTGAAACTCCATATATTCATTTCTTATCTCGTCAATAAAAGGTATTCGTCCTAAAATAGGAGGTTGGGTCAATATAAATCTTCTAACTCTATTTTCATCTTTAGAAAGTGTTCTTCCAAATTTAGCTTCCATATTCTCGATAC
>DAOWCB010000177.1 GCA_030633795.1 Candidatus Aminicenantota bacterium
ATATGGTATCCATATTTCCTGATCAAAAGTAGGATTTGTGTCAGTCGAAGCACAAAACGCAATAGGAAAAAAGCACTGCCAATGAAAAAAGCAAGCAAGAGAATATCGGAGAAGCTGAAGAGTTGGCCTTGAGTCCCAGCTACAGGATTCGCCATATAGGTCTCTTCCATGACAGCACTTGTCCTGATGGGTGAGGTGATGTTGAGCAGTGGAATAACAAAGGATAATGGGATGGATAACATCAGGAAAAAACGATTAAATTCGAAGAAGGTTTCTTTTTTGAGGAATGCCCAATAGATCAAATAGAAAATTGCTAGGCATACCCCGGATTCTAAAAGATATTGAAGTGATTCACTCATTTTCGTCCCTTTTTTGTTTTTTGATCTCTTCAATGATCATTTTCTTGATCTCCTCCAATTCTTCGAGACTCATGTTTTTGTCTTTGGTGAAGAAGGAGACCATTTCTGAATAAGAATCGCTGAAATAGTTGCTGACAAAACTCTTTAAATAGGCCTTTGTGTATTCTTCTTTTTTTGTTGTCGGAAAATATTCATGGGAATTTCCGTAGGATTTGTGCGCAACGAATCCCTTCTTTTCCAGGATCCTGACGATAGTCGAGACTGTGTTGTAGGCAGGCTTAGGGGCGGGAAGATGTTCGATGATATCCTTCACAAAACCCCTATCTATGTCCCATAAAATATGCATGATCTGTTCTTCGGCTTTTGTAAGTTGTTTCATGGTAGTTCCAATATACAACTAATCTTTTAGTTTGTCAACTAATAATTTAGTTAATTCTGAATTTTTTTTGTCCTTCTTTTATTTTTTATTAATATGCATATGTAGGGATGGATATCTCCACAAAGTTATACGTTTGAAGGAAAAGATCGTTTAATTAACCTGAATAATCCAGGTTAGGTGTATTGATACCTAATTTGTCTTGACGGGCCAATTTGAATTTGATATGAAAGAGAAAATTTTTCTGAGGAAGACACGAACGATATGGAAAACAGTCAAAAAATCAAAATATTTTCTCCTCTTCCGCCTGAAAGCACTTTTAGTATTCCGAATGTGATCACCGTGATCAGGTTTGTTGGGTCGCTTGTCTTTTTTATGCTGGCGATCGTGAAAATGGACCTTACGTATAACTTTATCGGTTTGGTCGTTCATTGGATCGGCGATATCGTGGATGGAAGCTATGCGCGGTTCTTCAAGCAGGAAACCATTGTGGGGGCGGAGATTGACATCATTGCCGACAGAGTGGAATTCCTCTTTTTTTATATCATCTTTCTGATTTTCAAGCCTGAGCTCGCTCTTCCCGTAGCGCTGTTTGTGATCAACTTTGCATTCATAGATTTTTATTTAAGCTATCAGTTCCTCAAGTTTGACCTCATCTCTATCAATTACTTCTACAAGGTCGATCAAACAGTGTATAAGCTGAATTTTAGCTTTTTAGGAAAAGCTGCGAATACGGTCGTCATCACTTTGACTCTCATATTCTTCCCTCAATTCTGGCTGTTTGCCACGGTGTTCGCCGTAGGCCTGATCGTCGTCAAATGTTACTCCATCTACCGCCTTTATCAGTTGGAACCATACAAGAGACGAAAAGCCAATTCGGATTAGGAAACATTTCCAAATCCGTGTTGATGGCATTCCGATTGATCAGATTGTATGATATCTAAAACACTCTCAGTTTCCCCAGCGAGGAAACTTCGCTCGGTTCCGGGCTTCCCTCACATCTCCCCTGGGGAGATGTACCATGCCCGTCCAGCCCTTCTCACGGTTTTCTCCATCACACAATCTGATCACTTATTAACGCTATTGAGTATTCATGACATCACGGATTTGGAAATGCTAACTTCGAATTGAATTCGTTTGACTCGGATAGCGGAAATTGGTAAAAAGATAGAGTTCCATGAAGTGTCAAAAGTGTCAGCACGAAAATCCTTCTGATACTATCTACTGTGGCAGATGTGCTACGCCGCTCCAATCCAAGGATGACGTGCCTTTCTCTCAAACCCATACACTGCAGATTCCCACAAAAGTACTACTAAGAGGGAGCACTTTTGCCAACAGATACGATGTTCTCGAGGAATTGGGACGGGGTGGTATGGGGAGAGTCTACAAGGTTTTTGACAAGAGGATAAAGGATGAGGTCGCACTGAAACTGCTTCGGTCGGATATCGCTGATGATCCCCAAGTGGTCGAGCGCTTCAGCAACGAATTGAAATTTGCCCGAAAGATCGTCCACAAAAATGTCGGCCGCATGTATGACCTCGGCGAAGCAGAGGGGGTCCTCTATATCACCATGGAATTCGTCCCAGGGGAGGACCTCAAAGCGTTCATCAAACGTGCCGGCCAGTTGTCCATTGGGAAGACCATTGCCATCGTTGAACAAGTGTGTGAGGGGCTAGTGGAAGCCCATAAGTTGGGGGTTGTCCATCGGGATCTTAAGCCTCAGAACATCATGATCGACAAATCGGGCAATGCTCACATCATGGATTTTGGGATCGCCCGATCTTTGAGTGCTGAGGGGATAACCGATGTGGGAGTGATCATTGGCACTTCTGAGTACATGTCTCCAGAACAGATTGGGGGAGAGGAGATCGACCAGAGATCGGACCTGTATTCTCTGGGAATTATTCTCTATGAGATGGTGAGCGGGAGGGTGCCGTTCCAAGCTAATTCGGCTTTTGCTGTGGGCATGAAACACAAAAGTGAAAAGCCTCTAGATCCCCAGACGATCAATCCGCAGATTCCAGACAGTCTCAATCGTATGATTATTATGTGCCTGGAAAAGGAGAAAGAAAGAAGGTTTCAGACTGCCGAAGAGATCCTCTCGGAGTTGAAGGTCATAAAGGAAAGCATCACAACCACACGAGAGATTTCCGGAGAGCTAAAAACAATCACAGCTCCTCGCACTCAGGAGAGGGAGGAAAAATCTATTGCTGTGCTCCCGTTTGTGGATCTGAGTTCGCAGAAGGACCAGGAATACTTTTGTGATGGACTGTCAGAGGAGCTCATCAATTCGTTGACACATATCAGCGAATTGCGAGTTCCTGCACGAAGCTCGTCATTTTCTTTTAAAGGAAAAGATCTCGATATTCGTGAAGTTGGCAAAACACTGAATGTCGAAACTGTACTCGAAGGCAGTGTTCGAAAAGCGGGAAATCGCCTTCGCATCACAGCCCAGCTCATCGATGTTACTGATGGCTATCATTTATGGTCAGAACGGTATGACCGGGACATGGATGACATCTTCGCCATCCAGGATGAGATATCTCTGGCTATCGTGGACAACCTGAAGGTCAAGCTCCTCAAGGGGGAAAAGACAAAGATCGTCAAGCGTCACACAGAAAACAAGGAAGCCCACAACCTTTATTTAAAAGGCCGCTATTTTTGGAACAGGCGACATGAAGGCGACATGATGAAGGCCATCGAGTATTATCAAACGGCCCTCCAAAAAGATCCTTTATATGCCTTTCCCTATGTGGGGATCACGGATGTTTTCCTTGTGCTAGGTCTGTGGAGTTTTATCGATCCTAAAGAGGCCTTTGCAAAAGCCAAAGACTCCATAAAAAAAGCTTTGGAGATAGATGATTCCTTGGGCGAGGTCTATTCCTCGATGGGATTTATCAACGCGAGTTTCGAATGGGATTGGGCTGCAGCAGAAAAGAATTATAAGCGTGGCATAGAGCTTAATCCAAAATATGCGTATGCGCATGGTTGGTATGCTATATTCCTTGTGACACAAAAGCGTTTTGATAAAGCTGTCGAGCAAGCGAGACAAGCAGTAGAGCTTGAACCACTCTCTCCTCTCCTAAATGCGTTGCAGGGGATTATTGAGGGATTTGGAGTCGGTGCTGAGAAAGGAAGGGAACAACTACACAAAGCGCTGGAGATGGAGCCGAATTTACCCATGGGGAATCTTTGGTTAGGGCAGCTTTATTTAATCCCTCCCGAAGATTATGGAAAGGCGATTGTTTATCTTCAGAAGGCAACACAGTTGGGCATGACGTTTACGCTGGGATGGTTGGGGTGGGCATTGGCTCGCGCAGGAAAAAAGGATGAAGCCGCGAAAATGCTGGATCAATTGGATGAAATTGCAAAACAACGATACATATCACCATTCCAGAAAGCTCTGATTTTCCTTGGTCTTGAGAGGGTAAACGAAGCATTTGAACACTTTGAATTGGCTTATGAGGAACGTGAGCCATTCTTAACGTATTTCCTTCTTGATTGGTTGCCTGTTTCTGTGTGTTCTGACCCAAGATACATTGCGATATTAAAAAAGATGGGCTTGGATAAGGTGGAGACACGTGATTCTTCGATATGATACCGAAGTAAGTTGCTCTAGAGGGACTTTTTAAATTAGGGAGTTATCGGATGGATGAAAAATCGGTCATTATTATTGGCGGGGGGATTTCCGGATTGTCGGCGGGATGTTA
>DAOWCB010000389.1 GCA_030633795.1 Candidatus Aminicenantota bacterium
ACCTGGATTCTGATGTGAAAGAGGTTGAGCTTGAGGGAATCGAAAAAACCCTGGAAAAATTGAGGAAGGCTTTAGAAAAAAAATCAGAAAAAACAGAACATGTCGATGTGAGTATCAGACACAAAGATTCACATTCCTATAGAATCAAAACGAAGGATGTCCATATCGATGGTGAAAAATTGCATCACACAGTCGAGATCGGTGATGATAAGGGAGCATTCTCTCTGATCTATCACGCAGAACTTGACACAGATCAAAAAGAAGCCTATGAAAAAGCCATAAAAAAACTGGAAAGCAAATTGCCCGAAGGCTACGACCTCGAATCCACATTCGACGAAGATAAAGGCACCCTCCTCATCAAAATCACGGAAGAAAAAGATACCGTTGAATACAATGAGGCTGTTGAATCTATAGACGTGCTGAAGAAATTAATACACGAGTTCCAGGAAGAACTGGGGAAAATCAAAAAATAAACTTAAGCGCCTGAACTATTATTTAAGCTAGATAATCTCTAGTTCGTCTTTAGTTGGCAGTTTGGGAAATTTGGCGTGAGGTTCAGTCTGATACCAGATAGCTACCGAGGAGATGTCATCCTGAAGCGGGAGATACCGTCCGCCTGAATGCCAGCCCAGAGCTTGGATCGTTACCCTCAAATCTTTTTCAAAACGCACAGGATCCATGATGTGCCAGCGGTACAGGCCAAACCGCTGCTGGGACTGCCACTGGCCGTCGGGTGTTATGACTTGGGGCATGCCGGCATAGGGGGTTGTGAATTCTAGGTACTTCCCATCCACGGTAAATCCATACGAGCCGCAAAAATAATCCTCTGTCCCTGTCCCACAGATCGTTGGGAACTTCGAATCTCCATCGATGAAAAATTTGATCTCTCCTTCGCCCCACCATCCGGTGTTGTTGGCTTGCCAGCACATATAGGTCCCGACAAAATGACCCCATCCTTCGATGCCGTCAACGATGGTGTAGTCTGTCTTGTAGGGCAGCGGATTGGTGCGCCGAAACTGCGCGTGGAAATAGGCCGCATCATCAGGAATATCTGTCAGGGTGTAGTTGATCTGGTAGTATAAGGTCATCTTTTTCTCATCCAGATTCTCCATCGTGACTTTGCAGGATTTCCGGAATGGCATCACCCAATAGCAGTTAAACCCACTCCCTGGATTGACGCAGATCGGAAGCGATGAAACTTGAGAGAATTTACCCCATCCACTGGCAAAAAAATCACCGACTGGAACTTCAACGGATGGTTCATCCTCGCCGTCCCAGTAGAACCTCAGGATGGAATAGCGCCAGTTCCCCGCGGGTGTCATCCAGATCTGCTGAATCGCGCCCGGTCCGTTGATCTCGGCCAGGACATAAGTCTGATTGGGTTTGATATGAATGTATGGGGAGACCTTCCAGCCCTGTCCCAAATCCCGTGCTGCATTCTTGGCCAGCCCATCCACCGACATCCCGCCTTTGCCTTTTTCGCCGGTGAAATTTTCAGGACTTATTGAACGGCTCTTGGCATGAGAAAGCCGGTAAAGATTCCCGAGATTAAGGTACAGTCCATTGAACACTTTTTCCTCCGCAGCATACAAAATTAGGGAAACAAACATTAAGCTTAGAGTGATGAACACCCATTTTTTCTTCATGAATTACCTCCTTTTATCGATGGTGATTGTCATTGCATAATCTCTATCAAAATCTTGTCAACTTTGCAATGATGCATTCTGGAAGGATTTATACACCACCCCCGTTTTGCTGATTTTTCTCACTGGAGAAAATCCCCGCTCTTGTTGAATTTA
>DAOWCB010000146.1 GCA_030633795.1 Candidatus Aminicenantota bacterium
GCTATTGTATAACAAATACCGAATGGGAGCCGATGTTATCCAAAGATTCACAAAAGAACCGCCGTATGCATGGATTATTCCCAGGAAACAGGATGACCCAGGAAACGCTTCCCTTCTTCTCAACCGCATGATTCTTCTTGGGATAGACATCTATCACAGCACAGAGGCATTTTCATGCGATGGGATCGATTATCCAGCGGGAACATTTATAATTCCTATGAGCCAGCCCTTCGCGCTTTTCGTCAAAAATCTCTTCGAGGAGCAACGGTATCCAGATATGAGAAAATATCCGGATCTTTGGCAGGGGCTCATCAGCCCCACAAGATTCGAAGGGGCACCTTTTGGATCCTACGATCAGATGGGATGGACTCTCCCCTACCAGTTCGGCGTCCATGTGCACTCAGCGAATAATCCGATAAATCCCTCGATGGATTCTGTGAAAGAAGCCAAATTCCAGAAAGGAGAGTTGTCAGGAAATGCCGGCTATGCATATGTTCTTAGGCATGAAGAAAACAACAGCTTCAAGGCCATCAACCGAATCCTCGAATCAGGAGGAACGGTTTTACGGTCAAAATCTTCATTTGTTGTTCCCTCTCGAAGCGTCAAGGCTTCTCTTATGCAAAAATTGGCCGATGAGTTGGATTTAAAGATCGAGGGAATATCCAAAAAGCCAGAGGCTGACTTGAAGAGAATAAAGCCAGTCCGGCTGGGAATGTACAAATCCTGGATTGCCAGTGCTGATGAAGGCTGGACACGCTTCATCTTTGAAAAGTTTGAATTTCCTTTCAAACACGTTCATGATCCTGATATTCGGGCAGGCACCCTCAACCAGAACTATGATGCAATCATCTTCCCCAGCGCCCGCCGTTCTGCGGCAATGGTCGATGGTTATGCCAAAGGGAGCATGCCGCCCAAGTATGTAGGGGGCATGACACCCAACGGTGTCCGCAATTTGAAATCCTTTGCAAAAAGCGGAGGGACTTTGATTTTTTTGAACGCAAGCTGCAATTTTGCTGTGGAACATTTTGACATACCCGTAAAAAATGTTCTCAGAAGCGTCGGAAGAGAAAAATTTTTATGCGATGGATCGATCCTCCGCATGGAATTCGACACAGATCACCCGATAGCCTATGGTATGGCTAAGGAAACAGGCACCATTTTTGATGGCAGTTGTGCCTTTTCCATTATGCCATCTTTTGACGACAAACAAGAGGCTCAGACAGTCGCAAAGTACCCGGGAGAGAATCCGTTGATGAGCGGGTGGATCTTTGGGGCCAGCCTTCTCAGGCATAAAAGCACGATCGTCGAAGTTCCGTACGGAAAAGGAAAAATCATCCTGATGGGATTTCCCGTCCAGTTCAGAGCCCAGCCCTACGGGACATTTAAACTTCTGTTGAATGCAATTTTTTATGCGGGAACATAAGGCCTTACAATCGACCGATCTTTTGACTTACGCCACAAAACTCCGATCTTTTCCTTGCGTATGGGATGGATGGCATCACCCGCAATCTCTTCCAACGGAACAAGTACAAAATTTCTGTTTGCCATCTCTGGATGGGGAAGGCTTAGGTCTTCAGACTGAATAATCTTGTTCTCGGCAAGAAGAATATCGATATCTATACATCTCGGCCCTTTGTGAATCGTGCACGTTCTCCCCATTTTTTTTTCTATGCCTTTAGCCAATCGTAAGAATGTCCTTGGTTCCAATTCTGCTTGGACTTCTAGCACTTGATTCAAAAACCAAGGTTGTTCTGTATCTCCTACTGGGGATGTTTCGTAGATCGAGGATTTTTTCACGATATTCACGCCATTTTTTTTCAATAGTATGATGGCTTGGACAAGATTTATCTCTCTCTCACCGACATTGCTGCCGAGGCTAATGTGATACTTCATTGATTATTCATAAAGCCGAATCTCTTGATCACACCCAAAACAGCCAGCGTCACCCAGAGATGATCTTCAAGGGCGGATTTTTTCAATCCGGATTTCCAGTATCCTTGAGGGGTCTGTCTTTTTTGGAGCCATGTCAAGGCATTGTCAATTTCTTCTTCTTCAGGAGAAAATCCGATTTTCGCAAGGGAGTCCAAACAGCTGAGAATATCTGTGGCCCAAAAGGGATAGGTTATTTCCTCCCAGAAGGAGGCCAAGACTCGGTCCTCGTAGGCATCAGGCTTGAAGAATCGTTTCATCGTCAATTCCCCGGCTTTCTTGGCATCTTTGCTTTTTTGCCAAGTGGGAGAGGCAGCAAAAGCTCGGAGCACCATGCCTGTAACGAGATGGGAAAAGGGCCGAGATTTATCAGGTTTAACTGGATTGAGTTTCAGCTGGGCATCCAGGTTGTATCGCTTCTTGAGTTCTTCCTTATCAATGGTCCTGTACGGAATAACCCATCCTCCGTCATCTTGCTTGTTCCGGATGAGCCAACGGAATCCTTTCTGAACTCTCTTGTCTTCATCTTTGCCAAATAAACAGAGCATTTCCAGAATCAAGGAATGATATGTGGGGGCATACTCGTTCAAGTAGGCACCACGGTAGTCGCCCTCCTTGGATTGAGTCGAGAGCAAAAATTTGATAGCCTTTTGGATTCCCTTTTCTTTTGGCGTGCATCCAAAGTTGTGGAGCTGATGGCTATTCTGCAGCGTATCGACGATGAAGTATGTTTTTTCCCACCTTGGATGTCCCTCATACTTTTTTTTGCTCCACCCGCCGTTAGGTTTTTGGCGTTTAAGAATCCGTATACGGGCAGCATACTTTTGCAGATTTTTGTATTCCCTGTCCACAGGAACCTCGAGGATATCCTTTTTAAGCCAGTACAGGATCGGAAGATTACCCCTGGCAAGGAGAAACTCGATAGCTTTGTTGGTGTTAAATTGCATCTTGGTTTAATATTGTACACAAAAATTCAAAAGGTTCCTCATTCGGATTTTTAAATTGATGTTTTTCTCCTGGTGCGATAAACACACTATGTCCTGAAGAAATGGGGATCTCTTGTCCTGAGGCATTCACAACAAAACCTTTCCCTTTATCCACCCGCACAACATGCTCGAAGTCGTGGCTGTGAAACGGTGTGTTTCCTCCTGGCAATACTTTGAAATAGCGCATGATGATGTTGGATGAGCCATCTTTTGGGCCAATCAGGATTCTTTTCGTAACATTTTGAACGCCTTCTTCTTTCACAAATTCTTCAGGAATTTCCTGTTCAATCTTGACTATCATTCTCCACCTCCTGTTTTTTTCCAGGGCCATAAACCACCATTCCCGGAAGGTTTCCGGTATGGGTGTCGTTTGTGACCACTATCTGCCCGTTGACAATCACACACCGGAGCCCTTGACCGTATTGGTGAGGTTCAGCGAAGGTCGCCTGATCTTTGAAGGATCTGTAGTCAAAAACGGTGATGTCCGCATACATACCTTTTTTAAGCATCCCTCTCTCTCGGATACGAAATGCCTGGGCTGGCAAAGAAGTCATCTTTCTTACAGCCTCCTCGATCGTAATAACTCCTCTATCTCTGACATAATGGGCAATAACTCGGGGAAAAGTTCCATAGTTCCTTGGATGGGGAACACCTCTTCCTACAACTTGAATCCCGCCATCCGAAGCATGCATCGTGTACGGCAGCCCCATCAAATACTCGACATCTGTTTCATCCATCTGGAAAAATATCCCAGTGGCACCGCCGCTCTTTTCGATATCGATAATCAGATCTGCAGCGTTATCGATCGTGGGCTCCTTTTTCTGAAAGATCAGTATCTCTTGAAGGTTTTTTCCTTCAAAATCAGAAAATCTCCGAAAACGTCCGATGTATATGGTTTTGAGTTTGTCGATGTTTTTTGTCGAAGTGAGCCGCCTCTCGATAACAAAGGATTTAATTTTTTGGTACGTTTCTTTATCCTCCAGCCTTTCTAGGAACTTATCCCTCCCACCTGCGAAACTCCAGGATGGAAGGCTGCTCGTAAAGCCAGAACTGGTAGCTGTGTACGGATACTGGTCAAGGAAGATTTCCACTCCCCTATCCCTCGCCTTTTCAACAGGCCCTGTGATCATTTCTGGCTTTCCCCAGACGGCATCTTCCGCAAGTTTAATATGAGAGATCAAAACAGGAATATTGTTTTTTTCTCCCACTTCGATAGCCTCTTGTATGGCTTCGGTGATTTTGTTCCCTTGATCTCTTATGTGGGATGTATAGATGCCGCCGAAAGGAACGATAGCCGATACAAGGGAAACCAGTTCAGAGGTGTCTGAATAGGCTCCTGGAAGGTAGGATAATCCTGTCGAAAAACCGAGAGTACCCGTTTCCATTTCCTGTCGAATCAAAGTTTTCATCCTATCAAGCTCAGCGACAGTCGGTGGATCCATTTTGAGTCCCATCACTTCTCTTCGTATGGTGTTGTGCCCCACCAAACATCCAAAATTGACTGACATCCCGTTTTTCTCCAGTTCGAGAAAAAGTTTTGAGATCGGATAGGGATGGCCTCCGCAGTTTCCTCCTATGACAGTAGTAACCCCTTGGTGAATATAGTTGTCGACGGTCGGGACCTCGATTATTCCGCGATCACAATGAGTATGGACATCGATAAATCCGGGACTGACAAAAAGACCTGTCGCATCGATCGTTTTCCCTGCTCTCTTTTCGGACAAGTTTCCGATCTCAGCAATTCTTTCTCCGTTGATCCCGATATCGCCCTTAAACCAAGGATTTCCGGTTCCGTCCAGGATAAAACCATCTTTGATCAGGAGAGCAAAATCTTGTTTAGGAGTAAAGCTTTTGAGGATAAAAAAGAAAACAAATAAAGTAATAAGATAAATGGATATGCGGAAGAGCCTCTTAATCATGCCTTTATTGAAGTGCCCATTTTATGCCAAGAAGGGAAGTTCTGTCAATTTATTTAACATTAGGTCCGATCCGTTCCTGCATATATA
>DAOWCB010000390.1 GCA_030633795.1 Candidatus Aminicenantota bacterium
ATATAAGAACAAATTTTCTAATTTCATCACAATCCCAGCCTGGATTATTCACGGGCCAAACCCTCCACCCCACCCTAGCATTAAAGGATGCAAGGAAGTGGCCCATAAATAACTCAGGAAATTTTATTTGAGGTAAGTGTCGCATTTTTTATCGTTTTTGATAAAATAGAGACAGGACGAAAGAACTCAAAATGGCAAAGCAACCCCAAACTAAAAAGCCCAAAGTGTGGGTTGTCGGCGGCGGCAAAGGCGGTACAGGAAAAACCTTTGTGGCAAGCAGCCTGGGCATTTATCTGTCGGAAAGAAGAAGAAAAGATGTTGTCCTACTAGATGCTGACCTCGGAGGTGCTAATCTCCATTCGGTTTTCGGGCTCAAACAACCGAAAAAATCTCTCAATGATTTCTTTGAACTCAAAGTTCCTCTTGAGGAACTTAGGATAGAAACCGGGATCAAAAACCTTTCTCTTGTGGCCGGGGACATCCATTCTCTTTCTGCCGATAATATCCGGTTCACCCAAAAGAAAAAGCTCTTCAGACACATAACCCAACTTAATGCGAATTATGTTCTTCTCGATGTCGGGGGCGGCAGCCATTACAACATCATCGACACGTTCCTGTTCGCCGACAAAGGGATCGCAGTCATAACACCGGATATTCTTGCCGTAGAAAACATGTACCAATTCATGAAAAACGTGATCTACAGAAAATTGCGTATGACGCTCAGATTCTACGGATTCAAAGGACTGGCTCAAGATACGTGGGCAAAGCGGGGAATGTATAAGATCAGCAACATCCGCGAACTCCTCGATTTTTTTAAACATTTCCCCGAAACAAAAGATATCGTCCATGAAGCATTTTCCGAGTTCAAGATTTACCTGATCCTGAATAAGGTAAGAAGCATGCAGGATATCCACCTTGGGGCTTCGATAAAAAGCACTTTCCAAAAGTATTTGGGAATGGACACACAGTATGTGGGTTTTTTGGAATATGATGACTCGATTTGGAAGTCAACACGCCAGCAAAAACCCTTTTTAGTGCATCATACCGAGTCCCGTTTTGCCACAGAAATCGAGCTCTTCACTGAAAATCTTTTGCGCGGAAACGAGGTTAACCTCTGGGAAGAGTAATCATGTCGAGAGAGGAGTATCATAAATATCTGGAGATACTCGAGTTGGGTCCGGATGCCTCCCTCGTAGAAATAAAAAAATCCTACTTGCACCTGAAAAGACTCTATTCCACGGATTCCATCGTGATCTCTCCGATTGCAGAGGAATTTCCTGAAGAAAAGCGCAAAGAAATCCTCCAACAGATCGAAGGGGCTTACACAAAACTTCTATCCCTTCTGGAAAAAGAAGACAGAAAGATCCTGAAAAAAGAAAAAAAAATAAAATTCGACATCGACAAAACAGAGAGAGAGGAAAAGCCGCTTCCGCATATTGAAAAGATGTTGAAACAAGTCGGATCGATCCTCAAGGCTAAGGGCCTTCAAAAAAGCTTCAAAAACCGTCTGGTTGTCAAAGGAGTGGACCTCCAAGTTCGTTCAGGCGAGATCATCGGTCTTTTAGGCAGAAACGGAGCGGGCAAAACCACAATCTTCCTGGTAATTGCAGGTTTGCTCAAACCTGACGAGGGAGAACTTTATCTTGACGACTCAAACATTTCCACATTTTCCACTCACCAGCGTGCCAATCGTGGCATAACCTATCTTCCCCAGGAAAGCTCTGTCTTTCTCAAGACTTCGGTAGAAAATAAC
>DAOWCB010000175.1 GCA_030633795.1 Candidatus Aminicenantota bacterium
TCAAACCGCATCCCCCCAAATCCCAGCACTGACACTTTTTTCCCTGTCCTGCCAAACTCTTTGTACCGCATCCCCATTATTTTATAATTCAGCACCGGGATACTCAATTCATTAATTCAATTATTATGGGTTAATTTGGCAAGTAGATTAATACAAGACTGCGGCTTCGCCAAGTTTATCGATACGTTCGTTGAGATTTTCGATGATCAGATCCCTCCGGATAAGGACGCCCTCGATCTCTTTTTCAGTCAGGTATTCTCCGACAGCTTCCTTGATGGTTAAGGAGTCATCAACCCCTCTTCTGCTGGAAAGTACTACAGTTGGTAGTATTTAAGATAGTATTACTTTCCTGATTTGTCAAATGATTCATAAATTTCGCCACTTATGATCGGAAGAAAGGTTTGATAGAATGAAAATTTTCAGAGGCAAAATGAGTGCCGGAGGAGGGAGTCGAACCCACACTCACCGTGAAGTGAACTGGATTTTGAGTCCAGCGCGTCTACCAATTTCGCCACTCCGGCAGTCTGGAAAGTGACGAGAATTATACCACATCCCTCCCCTGTCAACAAGCCGATGTATATGTCCCCAAATCAGTGACTAAAGCGAGGATTGACCACTAAAATACGGATTATGTTGCCATTAGTTATCTTTTTACTCTTATATACAACCTGGGAACGCTAATATTCCGAGGGCATTGACCTTTTAGGCCAAATCTGGTAAAAATCTGAGACAAAAGTCCAGTGAAAAAAGACAAAAAGAACCTTATTGCAATCATCGACCGTTTTGCACAAAAAAAAGTGGCGGTCTGGGGGGATTTGATCCTGGACGAATACATCTATGGGACGACACGCCGGATCTCGCGAGAAGCCCCTGTGCTCATCCTCTGTCACAAAGCAAAGGAATTTTCTTTAGGCGGAGGGGGAAATGCGCTGCTCAATTTGTGCGCGCTTGGGGCTAAACCTGTTCCTGTGGGTCTTGTGGGGCAGGATGAGGCAGGAAATCGTATCCTGAAGATCCTCAAGCAGAAAAAAATATCCTCCGATTTTCTGATCAAAGATAAAACCTATCGAACACCTATCAAGACAAGGATTCTGGCCGGGGAACACTCGACACGAAAACAACAGATCCTGCGGATCGATCATGAAGCGCGAGTGCCTGAAAACAAGGAACTGAAGCAGAAGCTTGGGAGCACTCTCGGTCGGGCTGCCAGCCAGGCGGCTGCACTCCTTATTTCCGACTACAATTATTTCACCGTTCAGGAAGATGTATTGAAAAAGATCCTCCCAAGATTTAAGAAAGCGAAAAAGCCTATTGCCCTGGATTCCCGCTTTCGTCTGCTGAATTTCAAGGGGGTTACCATCCTGACGCCGAATGAGCCTGAGGTGGAATACGCCCTTCAAGTTGAATTGGGCGATGATCAGAAGATAGCTAACAAGGCAGGCCGGCAGATACTTGACAGGGCAGGTGCCGAAGCCGTGTTGATCACGCGGGGTGCAAAAGGGATGATCCTTTTCGAAAGACGAAAACCGGCCTTTCCGATCTCTATATTCGGGTCGAGCGATATCGTGGACGTGACCGGCGCAGGCGATACCGTAATCAGTGTCTTGACTTTGGCATTGGCGTGCGGGGCATCATTCAGAGAGGCCGCTGTTCTCGCTAACTATGCAGGGGGCATTGTGGTCATGAAAAAAGGCACGGCTACCGTATCTCCTCAAGAACTCAAGGAGGCCATCCTTTCAGAACATTGAAAAAAATATATTCTCTCGACGAACTGACGCCCATAATTAAAAAACATAAACAAGGAGGAGATCAGGTCGTTCTTGCCAACGGATGTTTTGACCTGATCCATGCTGGACATATACGCTACTTGAAGGAAAGCAAAAAGAGAGGGGATGTTCTGGTCGTGGCGCTGAACAGCGACTCTTCGGTTCGCAAACTCAAAGGGAGAGGGCGGCCTATCCTGCTGGAGAAGGAACGAGGGGAGATCATCGCATCTTTTTTCTTTGTGGATTATGTGACTTTTTTTGACGAGGATAAGGTTGAAAGGGTGCTTTTAGCCTTGAAACCGCATGTGCATGCCAAGGGCTCGGATTACACGGTGGATACGGTTCCGGAACGGGAAACAGTGAAAAAATACGGCGGTGAGATCGCCATCACAGGAGGGCCCAAGATCAAATCCACTTCTGAAGTCATCCAAGAAATTGCTGCTAAATTCAAGAACGAAAAAGAGTCCTGAAGCCATGGACAATTTTTTGATCATCCGGCTGAGTTCCCTTGGGGATGTGGTTCACACACTTCCTGCTTTTTCCGCATTGAGAAAAAAATACCCAGAGGCAAAGATCTCCTGGATCGTGGAAGAAAACGGGAAGGAAATCCTCGACCTTGTTCCAGGATTGGACAGGATCGTGCATGTGAAGCTCAAGCGGTGGAAGCTAGGTTCGCGGAGGTTTTGGCGGGAGTTTGCCAAGCTAAAGAAGGAGATCAGGAACAAGGATCAGGTCGCGATCGATTTTCAAGGATTGGTCAAATCAGGATTTATGGCATACATTTCAGGAGCGAGGAAGCGAATCGGTTTTCACCGGAAAAACCTGAAAGAACGGCAAGCCTCCTTATTCTACACGGAAAACCTGGTGGAGGTGTCTGAAAAGGATCATGTGATCGAGAAAAATTTGAAACTCCTCTCTCTTTTGGAGATCGAGGGCGGCGACTATAAATTTCCTCTGCAGCTTCCCGAAGAATCATCTAAAAATATCCAGCGGATTTTGGATGAATTGGGGTACGACCCGCAAAACAAATTGGTGCTTTTGAATGTTGGGGCTGCATGGGAAACGAAGAGATGGAAGGCGGACCGATGGATTCAAATGGTCAAAAAGATCGAAAACGATAAGATTTTTCCTGTTTTACTTTGGGGCAGTGAGGTGGAACACGAACTGGCTAAAGAGATTAGTCGAAAATCCGGAGTTCCTTTGGTGCCATCATTATCGTTGAAAGAGGTCATGGCATTGATAAAAAGAGCTGCTGTTTTGGTCAGTGGAGACACGTTCGCGCTTCAGGCGGCCGGTGCCTTAGCCACGCCTGTTGTGGGTCTGTTCGGCCCTACAACTCCCAGCCGCAACGGACCCTTCCGAGATCAAGACCGGGTTGTTTTCCATGAGCTGGAATGCAGTCATTGCTACAAGAGGGTTTGTTCGCGGCCCGAGTGTTTAGAAAAAATCACGCCTGAGGAAGTGGCTGCGGCGTGTTTGGGAATACTGGAGATGGAGACAAATGCCTGAGCACGGACTGCTGAGGATCATTTACAGGTGGAGAGTCCGGGTCAGTCTGCTGTTCGTGATATTGGCGGTCGTGTTGGCTAAACCCGACCTTTGGGCCATCCTGGTTGGTGTGGGATTAACACTTATCGGATTGATAATCAGAACATGGGCTTGTGGCCATCTGGAAAAAGAAAAAAAATTGACGACATCAGGTCCCTACCGGTATACGCGAAATCCCTTGTATTTCGGCAATCTTTTGATCGGGCTAGGTGTGGTGATCGGAGCGCAATCCTGGTGGGTTTTAGGATGTGCTTTTGTGGTTTTTGTGATTTTTTATTCCGTGATAATCCTGGCGGAAAAGCAAAAAATGGAAAAGCTCTTCCCGATGGAATACGCAGAATACAAGAGGCTCGTGCCCCTTTTTTTTCCTTCCTATTTCTCGACATTGCCCCGCCAAAAAATACGATTCCGCTGGACCCTGCACAAAAACAATAGAGAATTCAGGGCCATTATCGGCTCTGTCATTTTTTGGCTTATTATCACAGCCAAACTCCTCCTCTTCTAATTCCAATTAGGTACCGGGATACCCGACCCCTTAATTTCAAGGACTGAAACACTGGGCTCGAATTCTTATAATTTATTTGATATAGTCTTTTCGTGCCGACCAAAGAAAGAGTCCAAAAAGTAAAGCGTGTACTTTCTCTGCGTCAACCGGATCTACGTGTCGTTCTGGAGGAAGTCACAAACACCCATAATGCCAGCGCTGTGGTCCGTACCTGTGATGCTGCCGGAGTCCTGTATTTGGATATCATTTCATCCACTGGTGAACCATTTCCCGTTAACGAAGCCATATCCACACGAGCAGAAAAATGGCTTCATTTCTCTAACTATCGATCGACAGAAGAATGTCTGAGCCATCTCAAACAAAAAGGATTCAAAATCGCTGCCACTTGTTTAGGAAAAAAATCCATCCCTTACACGGCCATCGATTATACACAGTCTTTGGCTGTTGTCTTCGGGAATGAATCAGAGGGAATCTCTGAGGAAGCTCGGAACATGGCAGATTATGTGATCAAAATCCCGATGCTCGGGATGGCCCAAAGCCTGAATCTCTCTGTTTCTGTCGGAATCATCCTGTATGAGGCCATGAAACAACGGATGGAAAAAGATTTTCACAAAAAGAACAGGCTCTCCCCAAAAGAA
>DAOWCB010000306.1 GCA_030633795.1 Candidatus Aminicenantota bacterium
ATCCATAATCTGAGAAAAAAAATCGAGGACAACCCGTCCCAACCCGTCCATCTCCTTACCATCCCGTGGTCAGGGTACAAATTCCAAAAGTAATCACACCCGATTCCGCCTCCCATCTTGCCATCCACATCGTTTTACGAGAGGACCTGGAAATGATGATTTTGACAGAATCTTACATCTTTTTAACAACTTTATGACAACTTTTGAACAGGATAAACCTTACTATAGAAAAAAATGGCAAAATTTGTTTTATGTCCCTTGATAATCATATTATCCTTAAAGGAGAGAGATGTTGGGAAAGTTCCACGGATATTTGGTATTTGTCCTGTTTGTTTTGTTGACGCTTTTTGTTTTTTCTTTGCATGCTGAAACGGCTGAGCCTAAGTATTCAGGAAAATCTTTGAGTGTGTTTCCCATCCTTATGTATGACACTGACATCGGCTTTGGTTATGGCGCTAAGGCCAAATTCGTGAACTATCTTTCTGCAAAAGAATCTTTTGACCTCACTTTATTCGCTTCGACCAAAGGCGAGCGCTTGTTGGACTTCATTTTTTCTATCCCGGATATCGAAATACGCCAGGGGCATGTTTATGCCCTTTCCCTGGATTTTAATGCTAAGTATAACAAAATCCTCACGGATAATTATTACGGCATGGGTCCGGATTCCAGGGAAGAGGATTTAACAAACTTCACCTACGAAAAGAAGGAATTGAAACTCACCTTGGGCAGAGGATTCACCTCTACTTTTGTTTGTGAGGTGAGTTATTATTTGCGGAATATTCGGTATTATAATGTTGAAGATAATAAAATCCATACAGAGACGTTGAAGTCCGTAAGGGAACAATTCTCCCCTTTTCTTTCCCTCCTTGTTCGTTATGACACATCAGACAGCCAAATCCATCCAACTCGCGGAATGCGCCTCGAGTTCCAGAATGATTTGGCCAATGGATTTCTGGGAAATAAAAATGCCAGCTATGCCAGATTTATCCTGGACTTAAGAAAATATCTTCTCCTATTCGGTCAGAAAGATGTCCTGGCGTTTCGCTTGCGGTTTCAAAAAATATCCGGGGATGATATTCCTTTATTCGAGTTATCCGTTCTTGGCGGCGGGTCCACGGAAAACGCCATGCGAGGCTACAAGATGAATCGGTTTCAAGACAAAGGGAAGATCTTGATGAATGGCGAATACCGTTTTCCTATTTGGAAAAGACTGGGAGGAAATATCTTCGTGGATTATGGGCTGGTATGGCCTTATTTAAAACGCATGAATTTTCAAAACTCTGCCGTCGATATAGGCTGGGGATTGAGGTATTATCTTGAAAACTTCTTAGCCAGGTTTGACATGGGTTTCAGCAAAGAAGGGCTCGGCATCTATTTTCAATTCAATCACATATTTTGACCAAGAAGATGGATAGACGAAAAGTCGAACTCAGCCAATTGTTTCACATTTGCACAAAATCGGCATAGAAGGGCAGCTGGGTTGGATCTAGGATGATCAGGCAAATTCAGCTAAAACTACGGTAAGAAAATCCCAGAATTTTTCAACAGATCCCACATGCACCCGTTCCTCCGGAGAATGAGGGTGTTCGATCGTGGGCCCAAAAGATATCATATCCATCCCTGGAAACTTCTCACCGATGATCCCGCATTCCAAGCCTGCGTGAATAGCTTCCACTTTAGCCTCTTTTTGATACCGCTTGCTGTAGATGTCTTTGCAAATTTGTAATATTTCTGACTGAAGATTGGGTGTCCATCCGGGATAGCCTTCAGGTTGTGCGAGGTCTGCTCCGGCAATCTCGCATAGTGCGGCGATAGTGTTGCGTGTTGCTTCCAGTCCTGATTCAACTGAACTGCGGCTGCTGCTGATGATCTGGGCGTGGTCCGAGTGTGTGTGAACGATCGCCATGTTGGTCGATGTTTCCACAAGGCCTTCCATCTCTGGATGCATAGAAATGACTCCATGTGGGAGGATGAGGAGAAAATTCAGAAACATCTTTTGGGAATCTTCAGTCAACGGGGCCTCTGTATTCTCTGCAGATTTTTCGAACGTGAATTTTGCCTCTTTTTCTACGGCTTTAAACTCGTTATAAATGTTGTTGAAGGATTGCTTGAAAGAGGATTGTAGAGATTCGATTTGTGCAGGATCGATATAAATGTCTGCCCAAGCCTCCCTCGGAATGGCGTTTCGCTTGTTGCCGCCTTTGATGCTGGCCATAGCGAAGGAAGACTTTTTATCTGCCTGCCAGAGCATGCGAGCCAGTAATTTTATTGCATTTCCCCGGCCTTGATCGATGTCTATTCCCGAATGTCCCCCTCTGAGACCAAAAAGTTTAAGGCGAAACGGCTCTCCGACTGTTTCGTCTTTTCGTTTCAAGGGAAGATGGATTTCCGAATCTGCGCCGCCTGCACAGCCGATGGTGAATGATCCTTCATCTTCGCTGTCCAAGTTGAGGAGGATCTTTCCCTTAAGGAAATCCTGGCTGATCTTTGTCGCACCTGTAAGCCCGGTCTCCTCATCCACAGTGAACAGAAATTCAAGAGGCCCATGAACCAGGGAATCATCTTCCATTAGAGCCAGGGCGGCCGCCAGGCCGATTCCATTATCTGATCCAAGGGTCGTTCCCTTTGCTGAGATCCAATCTCCTTTTTTTTCGGTCTGGATGGGGTCCTTACTAAAATCATGCTCTACGTCAGAATTTTTTTCGCAGACCATATCGATATGTCCCTGTAAGATAACACCCGGCGCATTTTCCTTGCCAGAAGATGCTTTTTTGGATACAACAACATTGCCGACATCGTCCCGTTTCCACTCCAGGTTGGATTTTTTAGCCTGAGATATTATGTAGTCTCCCAACGCTGTTTCACTGCCAGAGCAGTGAGGGATTTTTAATATCTGTTCGAAGTGTTTCCAAATAAGACCAGGTATGAGTTCTTCATAAATAAGAGACATCACATTTCCTCCATGTAAGGGCAAT
>DAOWCB010000234.1 GCA_030633795.1 Candidatus Aminicenantota bacterium
GGGAAACCTCGCGGCCAAAAGAACGAGTGCAAACCCGAACCTTGCCGGTTTAGTCGTATTTCTTCTGAGGAGGGCAGGAGTCGTTTCAGGGGATACCATCGCGGTTGGTGCCTCTGGATCCTTTCCGGGTTTGATATGGGCTGTTTTTTCCGCCGCAAAAGCCATGGATTTGAAGCCTCTTGTTTTCGTTTCCCTAGGTGCCTCTCAGTGGGGAGCGAATCATCCTGATTTTCACTTGTTGCATATGCAGATGTGTTTGCAGCAAAATGGGATATTTTCTTTCCAGCCGATAGCTGTTTCTATCGGAGGGGATCAAGACATAGGCAGGGATATGCCGGAGGAGGGGCGCACCCTTCTTAGAAAGAATATACAGGAATTTGGTTTCCCGATCTTATCTGAAGGAGACTTGAAAGCGAATGTAGAGTCCAGAGTGCGGCTCTATTTCCAAAAGGCAGCAGGGGATAAAATTAAGGCTTTTGTGAATATTGGGGGCAGTTGGTCGAATCTGGGAATTGATTCCTCAATTCTTCATCTTAAGCCGGGGCTAGGAAAAATTGGGCGATTGCCTCCTGAAGAAAGGCGAGGGGTTCTCTACGCCATGGCGGCTCTGGATATCCCTGTGATCCATCTGCTTTTCGTCAATGGCCTTGTCCAAAGGCATGGGCTTGTGTGGGATCCGGTCCCCCTGCCTCGACCGGGTGAGGGAGATCTTTACCGGAAGATCGAGGAAAATCAGGAATCTTTTCTGTATATATCTGTTGTTTATCTTGTGTTGCTTGTCGTGCTTTTGGGTTTCGGGGTGAAAAAATCTACCTGAGAATTCGTATGTTTGACACTCCTTGGTAAATTTCCAACGTCTCTTGATTCTGACAGAGCATCCTTTCGAGGATTAGGGTCCCGCCTGCGTAATTCTCCCATTTATACAAGTTGGCATCCCTCTTGAAGTGTGTGATGGACGTCAGTTCGGGAACGATTTCTTCTACCTCCGGGAGGTTCAGGTGTTTGAGCATGTCGTTTATGGGTTTGAGATCTTTGATGTGGAAATATATTCCGGATGCATCCAGATTTAAGGATAGCTTGGGTTGAGGTTTTTTGAATGCATAGCGTGTTTCTTGTTTCCCCTTTGTGAAAGTTACACTTTCAGTATAATTATACACCACAGGTTTTCCCGGGAAAATATTGAATTTGATCTCGGGCCACGTCAACTTTCCGGCTTCATGTTGGCGGAGAAAAATCAATCCCAACAATAGGATGAGCATAATCAACATAGCCCGAAAAATGTATTCATGCTTTCTTTTGATAATAAGGATGACAAGCCAGATGGCTGCAAGTATCAAAAGCACACTGGCGGCTGTCGTCAACGAAATCATTCCCAGGATGTCTTTCATCCCATTCTCCTTCACGCTCCTTGCAAATTCTGATGTTATATTAGCACAGGAGATGATTGGATGTTAAGCCCAAAATAGCACAAAGGCCATCTTCATTAGGTTTAGTCGAATAACCGGGGGCAAACCTTGACATTGGACATTTTCCCCTTTAATTTTTAATCCTCCGACATCCCATAGTACGGAAAACAGGTCGCTTTCAGAATATCCAATGTCAAGGTTTGACTCCAGAAAGAGGGATGCCGTAAGGCCCATCGGGAAGGACGACCACACGAGGATTTTTGCGCAGGAGTTCTTTTTGCTTTTTCACTGCCCATGCGATGGTTTGGTTCATCAAATTATTTAGGTTTTTAGTTTCATGGACGATGGTTCTGGCGTTTTCACCTGGGATCCAAGAAAAATCTTGATCGGGGATTTCCAAGCAACAGTACAGCAGATTCTGAGGAGGAATTTTTTCGAATAACCGTGTCCACATTTGTGCTTCCCATTGCTCGGGGACAAAAGCCCAGGAAGGGTTCAGTATGGACCGAATAAATTTTTCCTGCCCGACCTCGTCCAGCAGTTTGAGCATCCTTTTGTAGTTTTCCCCCCCAATCGGATCTTTGTCTGTATGGTGGGCTCCAAGGATGCAGATTCCCTCATCCTTGACGAGAGGGGCGCACACGAGCGCACCTTTTGCCGCCTGGTAGTGGTTGATTCCCACAAAACCGGTATGGGTGATCACAAGATCATATTTATCCTGGAACGGGATGGCTGCATAGGTGCGCAGCTTGTCGAACGCTTTCCTGTGGGCGTCCTCCATGTCTCCTGCAAAAATCCCGGTGAGTTCGAAGTTGGAATCGAGGGTCACGTTCACGATCATATCGCAACCTGCCACACGGGCCACCTTGAGGGCTTCCTCATGGACTGGGTTTTTGTTCAGAACCAGGTCACGCGAATGGGGAGAGTGGAGGATGGGTCCGCTGTGGAGGGCATAAGTTGATGATTCAGAGATCAGTCCGGGACAGATGGATTTTCTTCCTCCCGATACACCTGCCATGAAATGACTCTCCACAAGGCCCGTGAGGATTTTGATGTCGCTTTGAATATAGTTTCGGTTGACAAAGATTTCACCTCCGTATTCGGTGCGGCAGACCTTTATCATGTCGTTCCCATTCCTGGAATCATGGTTGGTGATGGAAAGATCGAGAGCCAAAGTCCGGGGATCCAGCATTTTCCTAAGTTCCTGTTCCTCCATGGCTCGGTGTGTGCCTGTGGCTACCAAGAGGCGGATTTTTTTGGACGATAAACCGGCTCGAATCATCTCGTCAATGATCGGGAACAGGATGTCCGATTCTCCAGAGTAGGGAACGGGTCGGGTGTTGTCAGAAATGACGATGACCGCATCGGCATCGGGATTTGATCGAAGTTTATTATGGATGATTTTACTTAGAGGCGGACTGTTTATCGGCGCTCTCAAGGCATCGAGAATTGCGTCAGGGGGATTCGGGATGGCTTCTGGTTTTCCCATCCGGAGGACATCCGCGTGATCTGGGATTTGTACCGGGAATCGTGAATGTCCCAAGTCAAAAAAGACGTCCTGCATTTTAGTTTTTCGTCGTATCCAGCGTTTTTATCAGGGAAAAATCTCCTGTTCGGGCCGCTTCCAGAACAGGGCGCATGTACCTATCCACATTCTCTGCCGTCATCGGAACAGGCATGTTTTGAAGTTTGGAGGCAAGTTGGGGGGCTTTGGCTGCCTGGAGCGCTTTTGTGATGTGTTCGGGAGAAAGCCCATCTATCTCGCCAAGAGTGGTGGGATATCCCACCAGCCGGCTCAATGCGATCAATCCTTTGGCTACAGCTTTCCCGAGCCTTTCACCATCCTGATCGAGATTTTCACGGGGAGTCAGATTGTATTTGCAGAAGAGATCGTGGAGTTTTTGGAGTTGGTTTAGGATGGATGGTGCAAAAAAGACGGTATAATAAGGATTGAGTATGGCGCAAGCGCGGCCGTGACTGAGGACATCAACCAACGAAAAGCTTGTCAGATGCGCTCCGTTTGTGCTGCCGATCATGATCGCATAGCCGCCGAGATCTGTAGCCAGTCCCAGAGCCTCTCGGGCATCCACATCATCGGCATCAATGACTGCTTTTTCCAGAGAGGCCAGGATTAGCTCGATACCCGTTAAAACGATTTCTTCTATTTTGGGATAAACCTCA
>DAOWCB010000227.1 GCA_030633795.1 Candidatus Aminicenantota bacterium
ATCCAACGGAGGGAAGGGCTCAAGGTGACTTCGGTAAGCTTTACTCCGGATCAAATGAGAAAATAGAAAGGGGTTTATAATGCCTACATTTCAATGGAAAGGAAAAAACCGTTATGGCGATGTTGTCGGGGGATCCCGGATTGCGCGTAGCGTGGATCAGTTATCCAAAGCCTTGCAGCGGGAACAGATCACAGTTATGGATATTTCTGCTGCAAGAAAAAAGATAGAGCTCCCTTTTCTCCAAAGACAAAAAGTCAAGTTGAAAGATTTGGCTATCTACAGTCGACAACTCTCGGTGCTGATAGATGCTGAACTTCCGCTGATACAGAGTCTTAATATTCTGGCCGAGCAAACGAAGAATAAATACTTCAAGAATGTTATTAAGGATATCAGAGAAGATGTGGAGGCGGGATCCACTTTGAATCAGGCCAAGCGCAAATTTCCCAATGTCTTCGATGACCTGTATTGCAACCTTGTTGCCTCCGGGGAGCAGAGTGGTTCTTTGGATATTATGTTGAGACGGCTGGCAGAATTCTTGGAAAAAATCGTCAGGTTGAAGGCACAGGTTCGCCAGGCCATGATATATCCTGTTACCGTTTTAGCGTTTTCTTTTATAGTGGTCATTTTCATGCTGTGGAAGGTCATCCCCGTGTTTGCAGGGATTTTCCTTGAACTCGGTGCAGAACTACCCACGTTGACCGCCATTGTTTTAGCCCTGAGCATCTTCATCCAGAAATATATTCTCTTTATCGTAATCGGTATTGTTGCCGTTATTTTTGGCCTTCGGTATTGGAGAAAAACAGATTCAGGCCGAAAGATCACCGATAAGTTTCTATTGCGGATGCCTCTTTTTGGAAAACTGCTTGAAAAGGTAGGTCTGTCGCGAGTGACCCGGACATTAAGCACGCTCCTTTCCGGAGGCGTCCCGATGCTGGAGAGTCTGAAGATCACGTCTGCGACCGCAGGAAATGTCATCGTTGAGGATTTCATCATGCAGGCGAGGTCTATGGTTGCAGAGGGAACAAGTCTGAGAGATGCCTTGAGGGAAAAGGGACGCTTTCCGTTCATGATGATACAAATGGTGGGTGTCGGAGAAGCCACCGGAACACTGGATGAAATGTTGACCAAATTGGCCGACTTTTATGATGAAGAGGTGGAATATTCCGTGGCGAACCTGCTTTCTGTGTTGGAGCCCATTTTGCTGATTTTTGTAGGATTGATCGTGGGGTCGATCGTCGTTTCCATGTATCTGCCGATTTTTGATCTTATGAGCAAATTCTAAGAGAAGACGGGCAGAAATATGACATTCAGAAAATTCATTGAATAGCTGTTTTCAAAAAAAGGATCAGAAGATTGAAGAGAAGAAAAGACATTTTTTGGCTTATTCTCCTGCGACTGATCATCGTCACCGCTCTTGCTGTGTCTGCGATCATCATTCAGTTTAGCACATCCACATTCCTCCCTCTCATGCTCTTTTATTACCTGATTATTGCCACCTACGTCTTGTCTGTCGGATATCTTCTCCTGTACTATTGGGACAGGTTTCAGACTTTTCAAGCCGGCCTCCAGATTTTTTTTGACCTTCTGTTAATCACAGCCTTTGTGTATGTTTCTGGCGGATTAAGAGGATCTTTTTACTTCCTGTATATCTTTGGCATCATTGCAGCGAGCATCGTTCTCTCCAAGAGGGCCGCCTATTTGACGGCGGCGCTATCCGGGGTGTTTTTCGGGATTCTTGTTAACGGAATGCATTTGGGCTATTTTCCATATTTAGGTTCTGACCAAACGACAGAGTTGTCTCCAGGTACTGTTATCAACAATATCTTTATTTCCTGGAGCATGTTTTTTATCGTGGCATTTCTCGTGAATTATATGAAGGAAAGGATCAGACGGACAGCAGAAGAGCTGAGTTTGGTGGAAAGGGAGTTGGAGATTAAAAAACGATTGGCCCTTGCTGGTGAATTTTCCGCTCATCTTGCCCATGAAATACGTAATCCTCTTGCTGTCATTTCGGGCTCGGTTCAAGTGCTGAGGAATGAGCTTGAACTGGCAGATGAACAGAAGGAATTGATGGGTAACATCGTGAAACAATCTAGCCGTGTATCCCACTCCATCGAGCAGTTCCTGAGCCTTGTGTCACCGGATAAAAAGACATTTTCCGATGTGAATCTGGCTTCTGTTGTGGATGAAACGCTCCTTTTATTGGAGGACAGCGGGGAGTTGGACAGCGATTTCCGCGTGAACGGAAATTATAAAAGTTCGAATATTTCCCATTTTGGCAACACAAATCAATTCAAACAGATGTTCTGGAATCTCATAAGAAACGCCATCAAAGCTTCACCGAAGGGAGGGGCCATCACCATCGATTTAAATCAAGACCAGATGAACGAGGTTCAAGTGAAAATCGCAGATTCAGGGAATGGCCTGAAAGCTAAGGAGATGGAAAAACTTGTCGAACCAGTTCTTTCTTCTGGATTCCAATCTGGATCGGAGATCGGCATGGCGGTTGTCCGCCGGATTGTTGATGATTATGACGGCAAGATACACGTGTTTCCGATCAGAGATAAGGGGACTGAGGTTGTGATTGTTCTGCCAAAGTTGAAGGTAAAATCGGATTCAAGGGTAAGATTGTAGGAAGATGGAAAAAATACTCGTCATCGATGATGAAAAAAGCATCCTCGATCTTTTGTGCGTGGTATTTGAAAAAGAAGGTTATATGGTAGAAACCTCTCTTTCGGCAACCAGAGCAGTGGAGCTGATGGGAAATGAAGACTTTGATATTATTATCTCCGATATCAAGATGCCCAGGATGAGCGGGATGGAACTTCTCAGTTATGTTAGAAAGAATAGACCGGACATTCCGATTGTCATGATTACAGCATATGGTACGATAAAACAAGCCGTGGAAGCATTAAAAGCGGGAGCTATGGATTATATTGTCAAACCCTTTGATGTGGAAGAATTGAAGATAATCGTGGCCCAGGGCCTAGAGAAAAAACGGTTGAAGGAAGAAAATCTTTTTCTTAAAAAAGAGCTTAAGGAAAAATATGATTTCGAGAACATGATCGGGAAGAGCAAGGTGATGCAAGAGGTCTATAACCTAATAGAAAAGGTTGCCGGCACAGACTCCACAGTGCTTATTACCGGTGAAAGCGGGACAGGGAAGGAGATCGCTGCTCGTGCGATCCATTACCTAGGCACACGCCGAGAAAGGGCATTTGTTTCGATTAACTGCGGAGCGTTGCCGGAAAATCTCCTTGAGAGCGAACTTTTTGGTCACGTTAAAGGGTCCTTCACCGGAGCTGTGGTCAACAAGAAGGGCATGTTTGAGGTAGCCGAAAAGGGCACCTTGTTCTTAGATGAGGTGGGAGAGATGTCTCCATGGACACAGGTAAAGCTCCTTCGAGCCCTGCATGATAAAAGGATCAGAAGGGTGGGCGGCACAGAAGAAGTCCAGGTGGATGTTCGGATCATCGCTGCATCTAACCGAGACTTGAAAAAAAGCATCAATCAAGGGAATTTCCGCGAAGACCTTTTTTATCGTTTGAATGTTATTTCTTTTGAAATGCCTCCCCTTCGGAAAAGAAAAGAAGACATTCCTTTGCTTGTCACTTACTTCCTAGAAAATTACTGCAATAGGATGGGGCGGCAGATGAAAAGGATTGTGCCAGAAGTCATAGATGTGTTGGAA
>DAOWCB010000229.1 GCA_030633795.1 Candidatus Aminicenantota bacterium
ACACGTCCGAATCCTAAAACAGGGGACCCGATTATCCAGGAATCGGTCTGGAAGGACCACAGCAAAGTCAGATCCTCGGGAAGTTCATCTTCCGCTACTCCTGACAATGCGGGATCTCCGCGGAATATGGGCCAACTCACACTCTCGAAATCCACAATTTTTTCTTTGACTTCTTTTTTCGCGCAAGAAAGGAAAAGAACGGGCAAAATCAGCAGCAATGCCAGACATTCGAGTTTTCGCATGATTTATTCCTCAGGGGCTGATATTCCCCTTTTTATCCCGATCTCTCCAGGAAAGAGCACCCGTCGGGCAGGCCGAGACACATTCGGGAGCTGCTTTTTCCAATCCTTGACTGAGCGGCACGCCCAATGACGTTTGGACACGAACATCGAATCCGCGCTCGACAAATGCCAGGCCGAATTTTTCACCGGCGTTTTTCGTGATCTGGACACACAATCCACACTTGATACATTTGCCCGGTTCATAAACGACCTTGTCATGCTGGATGTTTTTCTGGAACTTTTTTCTTTCCACGAAGGTAAAACGCCGCTGGCTAGCCTGGTATTCTTCGGAATATTGCCGTAATCGGCAGGAATCGGGTTTCCGGCAGTCACAACCGAAGCAGCGCCCCGATTCCCTGACTGCTTCAACATCCGTGTATCCCTGTTCTAAGTTTGCTGGGGGAACTCTGTCCCGATTTTCCGCTTCCTTCAGGAATTCGCGGGCCTCGTCCTCCCGGATTTTTCCCAGAATGGATTGGAACCTAGAAATGGGGCCTGTAACAGAGTCGCCTTTTAAAAACTGGTTCACAGAATAGGACAAATTTTTGCCATGAGCTACAGCCCGGATGGCCATTTGCGATTCCGAAACGGAGACCGCATTCCCACCGGCAAAAAATCCAGGCAAACTGGTTTGATAGGTCTTTTTGTCGATCACGATACTGCGGCGGGAAAGTTCGATCCCTGAAGATTCAAACACCTCGGGATCTGTTTTGCCGACAGCCAAGATGACCGCATCATAAACATTTATCAGCTCATCCCATTTTAGATCTTTGCCCAGGGAGCGACCCATCAAAAAATCGGCTCCCATTTTTGCAATGTTCTCGATTTCCTGATCGAGGACATCCTTGGATAGAACCTCATCGGAAACACCATACCTGAGTTTACCGCCCGGCAGAGGATTGTTGTCATACACGTCACAGGCATGGCCATATTGGAGAATATAATAGGCAGCAGACAGGCCTGTTGGCCCGGCCCCGATGACGGCCGCTTTTTTCCCGGAGTAATTTTGGGGGATAGGGCGATAGGGAGACGCCTGAGCCAGGTCGACATCCGCCGCATATCTTTTCAATAAACAGATGGAAACCGGTGAGTCAAATGATTTGCGATGACATCCCTTTTCACAAGGAGCCGGGCAGATTCGACCCAGAACCGCAGGAAGGGGGATATCTTTTTTTATGGTTTGGATCGCCTCATTCAACCGTCCATCCTCGATTTGTCTTATCATAAGCGGGATGTTCATATAGGCGGGGCAGGCACGTTGACACGGAGCATCACAATCTCCGACATGCTCACTCAACAAAAAATCCAGGGCATCTTTCTGCGCCTCCCGAACGAACTCATTTTCAGTTGCGATCCGCATTCCCTCAGAAACGATAGCCGAACATGCCGGAAGCAACCGGTCTGTGTTGGCTTCGTATACGACACAAATCATACAGGAGGTGAACCGATCATAACCGTTCAAATAACACATTGTAGGAATGTTTATATTCAGCTTTTTGGCCGCATCCAGGATTGAGCTGTCTGCCGGAACGGCAATGTCCTGATTGTCGATGGTTAATTTTACGTTTTTCATCTGATGTCCACCGATTCTGTCGGGCACACCTGCTTGCATGTCCCGCATTTGACACACTTCGTCTGATCGATCATATGCTTCTGATAGGGGGCGATGGCGATCGCACCGCCCGGACATTTCTGGGCACAAACAGTGCACCCTATACAAGTCTCATCGATAGTATACGTAATCAGCTCTTTGCAGCGTTTGGCGGGACAGATTCCTTTTATATGGGCCTCGTATTCTTCCCTGAAATAAGTCAAAGTCGTCAGAACAGGATTCGGCGCGGTTTTTCCCAATCCGCAAAGACTTCCCTGTTTGGTTTTATGGGCAATTTCCTCCAGCTTGTCCAGATCGTCCTGTTTTCCTTTACCGGCACATAGGTCCTCGAGAATCCGCAGCATATGCCGTGTGCCTATGCGGCAAAAAGTGCATTTCCCGCAGGACTGGTTTTGCGTGAAAGACAAAAAATACCGGGCGATGTCCACCATACAGTCGGAATCGTCCATAACCAACAAACCACCCGAACCCATCATGGCCCCCACTTTGATAAGATCTTCGTAATCCACTCTGGTGTGAGCCAGTTTAGCCGGAATACAGCCACCGGACGGTCCTCCTATCTGAACAGCCTTGAACGGTCTATCGTTTTCGATGCCACCGCCGATGTCCTGGACGATCTCCTGTATCGTGATGCCCATCGGAACTTCGATAAGCCCGCCACGGGCAATTTTTCCTGCCAAAGAAAAAACTTTGGTCCCCTTGCTTTGGTCTGTTCCCATTCGGGCGAATGTTTCGGCCCCATTCCGGATGATCCAGGGTACCGTGGCAAACGTCTCACAATTGCTGACCAAAGTCGAATGACCCCAGAGTCCTTTTTGAGCAGGATAGGGTGGCCGGTACCGGGGATTGCCCCGTTTTCCTTCCAAAGAAGCGATAAGGGCCGTTTCTTCTCCACAGACAAAAGCACCGGCTCCCTCCAGAATGTGCAGGTTCAAGGAATATCCTTTCCCCAGGATATTTTTCCCCAAAAGCCCGCATTCCTGGCATTGCCTGAGCGCATCCTTAACCCGATGGACGGCAAGGGGATATTCCGCACGAATATAGAAATACCCCTCATGGGCGCCAATCGTAAAGGCGGCAATGATCATCCCTTCGATAACCCGAAACGGATAGGATTCCATGATCATCCGGTCCATGAATGCGCCCGGATCCCCTTCATCTCCGTTGCAGATGATATATTTCTTGTCATCTTGGGATTGCTGAACGATTTCCCACTTCTTCCCCGATGGATATCCTGCGCCTCCTCTCCCTCGAAGTCCGCTCGATTTGATTTGGCCGAGTACATCTCCTGGAGAGGACTTGGCAAGACACTGTTCTAAGGCTTCAAACCCTCCTTTGGATCTGTATTCCTCGAGATCGAGGGGATCGATCTGGCCGGAATGTTCGGTGGCGATGTGTTTCTGTCTACCCAGAAAGGCTTGGATATTCGGATCCCTCACATACAAGGGATGCCGCGTGAACCCGTTGGCATTCGGGTCCTCGAGAATATTTTCAAAAAATTGAAAGGCGGCATTTTTGATCCGATGGCCCAAAGTTTTGGGCCTGTAATGCCGGAGCAGGATGCGTCTCACATCTTCCGGCTTTACGCTGTCATAAAGGACAGGGTCTTTATCCGGAACACTCACTTCTAGAAGAGGTGTCCGGTGGCACATTCCCACACACCCGACCCTCTTGACCTGGGTGTTGATCCCCGTTTCTGCCAGAGATCTTTCAAGCGCCTGTTGCACCCTATGGCTCCCGGAGGCCACACAGCAG
>DAOWCB010000112.1 GCA_030633795.1 Candidatus Aminicenantota bacterium
CAAGGTTACACGTGAAAGGATTCGGCAGATCGAAGCAAAGGCCCTGCGCAAATTAAAGCATCCCAGCCGAAGCCAAAAGTTGAAATCATTTACAAATGGCGAAGACCAATAGAACCTGGATTAATCACGAGTCGAGATCCTCCACCCCACCCTCGTGTCCTCCACCAGATCATCCGTGGAGACGGCATACCCCATCGCTTCACCATAACTGTTACTTAGAGAGGGTTTAGATGAGGGAAAAACCGGACACTTTTACTTTGCACAAACCCGGACATTATCACTTTGCGTTGACAAAATAAGTCAGGATAATTGACTTGAGAATTGAGATTTGCTATATAAAGAAGCGGAGGGCCTATACCTCAGCGGTAGAGCCACCGGCTCATAACCGGCAGGTCCCAGGTTCGAATCCTGGTAGGCCCATTTTCCCTTTGAGGATAAGATGTGGAAACTGAATTCGAGAATTTAATTAAGCTCCAAAAACTCGATATCGAGATAAGGAATACATCTGTCCTTCTTGACGACATTCCCTACCAGATCGAAGAAATCGACAAAAAATCCGAGGAAAGCCTAAAAATCGTGCAAGCAGCCAAGGATAATTTCGTCCAGAATCAGAAAAAGCGTCGCGGCCAGGAGTCTGAGCTCCAGGACAAGAAAGAAATAATTGAAAAATACAAACGGCAGCTCAACGGGGTCAAAACAAACAAAGAATACAGCTCTCTTCTTAAAGAAATCGATGAGACAAACGCAAAAATCGACTTTCTAGAAGAGAAAATAATCGGAGAAATGCTCTCAGCCGACGATATCGAAAAGGAAATCAACGCTGCCAGCAAAAAAGCAGAAGAAGTCCAGGCAGAACTATCCAGGAAAAAAGAGGTAATTTTTCAAGGGAAGGACAAGGCTGAAGAAAAACTGAAAGATTTAGAAGCAGAAAGGGAAGAACTCCTCCCAAAAATTCCTTCCGATCAGATGAAATTGTATAAACAGATATCCAGAATCAAAAATGGAATTGTCCTCTCTCCGGTTACAGAGGAATTCTGTACCATGTGCCACATGCGTGTTCGCCCCCAGATGGTGAATGAACTCATCGCCGGGACTCAAATCATCACGTGTGAAAACTGCGGCAGAATTTTATACTACGTCAAAAAGTCAGGCTGATTTTCCTTCAACATAAAGAGCATCGATGAGATCTTTGTACTTTTTCTCAACAATATTTCTTTTTATCTTGAACGTGGGCGTGATCTCTCCATCGGCGATCGTGAATTCTCTATCCAAGAGCGCAATTTTTTTAACTTTTTCATAAGAGGCAAGATTAGGTGTTGCTCGATCGATCTCCGCCTCAAGAAATTTGACAATATCTTCATTTTTCATCAGGTCTTGCTTGTCTTTGTAAGGAATATTGTTGAATTTGGCATACTCTTCCAACTTTTCAAAATTGGGGACAACAAGAGCCGACATAAATTTGCGCCTGTCACCGATGACCAAAACGTCAGTCACATAAGTGTTGGTTTTGAGGACATTTTCGATGGGCTGAGGAGCGACATTTTTGCCTCCGGCCGTAACGATGATGTCTTTTTTCCTGTCAGTTATGAATATAAATCCGTCTTCATCCAGATGGCCGATATCGCCCGTATAAAACCATCCATCCTTGATGGCTTCCCTTGTCTCTTCCTCCATCTTGTAGTAACCTCTCATGATGTTGGGACCTCTGGCTAGGATTTCTCCATCTTCGGCAATTTTCACCTCAACATCGGGGATTGGAGGACCGACACTTCCAAATTTTATCTTTTCTAGCCTATTCGCTGAGATAATGGGGGATGTTTCGGTCAATCCGTATCCCTCCAGCACGATGAGCCCCATAGCATAAAACAACTCGGCTATATCTTTGGAAAGGGGTGCAGCTCCCGAAACAAAAAACCTGATTCTTCCTCCGGTTTTGGCGATGATTTTGGAGAATACAAGTTTGTGAGCTATTTTCCTTTTTAATTCAAGGAATTTTGGAATGGGCTCCCCGCGGAGGGTTTTTTGACCAAATTCTCTTCCCACCTTTGTTGCCCAAAAGAAAATTTTTCTCTTCAGCGGAGGGCTCGCCAACACATTATCCATGACAGCCGAATAGACTTTTTCGAACAGACGGGGAACGCCGATCACAACAGTAGGTTGAACTTCGAGCATATTCTGCCCCACAGTCAGCATATCCTCGGCATAGGCTATCGAACATCCTTTATAAAGATAGGTGTAGGTGGCAATTCTTTCGAAACTGTGGGACAAAGGCAACCAAGACAACACCGTATCTTTATTGGAAAACTCAATGACGTCCGTAACTCCTTTGACATTGCTGATAAAATTGTTATGAGTAAGCATAACTCCCTTCGGAACACCAGTCGTTCCCGATGTGTATAAGATGGAGGCCAGTGTGTCAGGCTTTGCAAGGGATGCTGCTTTATCGAAAAGATCCGGGCTCTCTTCAAAGATCTCCTTCCCTTTTTCCAAAACTTGATCAAAGGTCAAAACGCCATCGGGAGCTTCGGATTCAAAGGTAACATAATGTGTCACGTTGCTGAAATCCGCCCTTATTTCTGCCACTTTATCCCCTTGCTCTGAATCAGAGTACACCACGATCTTAGCATCCGAGTTTTCCACGATGTACTTGATTTGTTCAGCAATCAACGACGGGTAGATGGGCACTGTGATGCCTCCCGCACACAGGTTCGCGATGTCTGTCATCACCCATTCAGGCCTAGTTTCGGATAGAATGACCAATTTATCCTCAGGATTCAATCCCAATTCTTTCAGTCCAAGAGAAAAATGTCTGACTTTAATTCCAAATTCTTCCGTGGATATCGGGACATACTGCCCTTCCTTTTTATAAAGCATCAAATTTTCTCTAGGATACGATTGGATGGTATTGGAAAAGAGTTGACAAATCGTCTCGACCATAACGCCCTCCTTGCATAACCTGGGCTATTCATAAAAAACGTCGAGGCTTTTTTTACCCTCTGGGCGAACCGATCTTACTGCATCTGCATGGCTCACGGCTCTCGTCTGCAGCAACCTCGGTCCTTGAATAATCCAGGATGGTTGGGCCAATTTTAATGAAGTTTAGGAATGGCTGTCAAGTATCGGTCCCCATTTTATTAGCTTTCGCGGACTTTGGCTATCGAGACGACTTTATCCCCTTTTTTAAGATTGATCAGCTTCACTCCTTGAGTGGCTCGGCTAAGTGGCCTGACCTGTTCGGTCTTGATTCGGATAACTTTCCCTTCCTCAGTGATAAGTATGACTTCCTCATCAGATACACCCACAATTCCGATAGCTTTGCCGGTCTTGGAGCTGATCTTAAGGTTGATGACACCTTTCCCCCCTCTTCGATGCCTCGGATAAAGTTTGACCGCGGTTTTCTTGCCCTGACCTTTTTCGCCCACTGTAAAGATAAACTTTTCTTTTTTCCCTGCAATCACTATGCCTATTATTTTATCCTTTTTGCTTAAGGTCATAGCCTTCACCCCGGCAGCCTGCCTTCCCATAGTCCTGACATCACTCTCTTTAAATCGTATGCCTTTCCCTAGTTTGGTTCCTATGATGATATCGTTGTTTCCATCCGTCAGCTTTGCCGCCAACAATTCCGACTTGGGAGTCATGCCCATGGCGATAATACCGCCCTTTCGTATGTGACGGAAATCACTCAACCTTGTCTTTTTTATCCTGCCATCAGAACACAACATCACGATATATTTGTCTTTTGCAAATTCCTTCACTGCAACCACGGAGTTAGCCTTTTCGCCAGGCTCCATCTCCACAAGATTTTTTATGGATTTTCCCCGGCTCGCAACCCCCAGATCCGGAATGAGCAGGGCCTTTAGCCAGTAAAGACGCCCTCGGTCGGTGAAAATGAGGAGATAGCTATGGGTCGAGCTGATGAACAGATCCTGCACAACATCTTCCGGCTTCATGCTGATGCCTCTCCGGCCCTTCCCGCCGCGGCTCTGGAAGTGATAATAACTCAGGGATGTTCGCTTGACATAACCAGAAGATGTATAAGTCAAAACAACATCCTCCTCTTTGATCAAATCTTCTGGTTTGAGGTCAACGATTTCTTCCTGAATGATTTCGGTCCGCCGATCATCCTGATAGGCTTGCCTTATCTCTTTGAGTTCATCCATGATGATGCCATAGATGAGCTCTTCACTTCCGAGAATCTTCCTTAAATGGGCGATGAGTTTTTTCAACTCTTTGTACTCTTTCAGGATCTTATCCCGCTCCAATCCGGTCAATTTCTGTAGCTGCATTTCCAGAATGGCCTGGGCCTGGATCTTTGTGAGGTTGAAATTGGTGATCAGTCCTTTTCTTGCTTGCTCCACCGTCCGGGACGCGCGAATGAGTGCTATCACCTCATCCAAATGATCTAGAGCGATATTCAGTCCCTCCAATATATGAGCCCTGCGTTCCGCTTTTTTCAGATCGAACCGCGTGCGGCGTCTCACGACGTCCTGTCGATGAGATATGAAATATCGCATCATATCTATGAGGCTCAAAACCTTGGGCTGTTTCTCGACGATGGCCAGCATATGGATGCCGAACGAAGTCTGAAGTGCGGTGTGCTTGTACAGGTTGTTGAGGATAACCTCCGGGAACTCTCCTTTTCTTATCTCGATAACGATTCTCATCCCTTCTCTATCCGACTCATCCCTGATATCTGCGATTCCTTCTATTTTTTTGCTGTTGACAAGCTGAGCGATATTCTCTAAAAGTTTCCCTTTGTTAACCTGGTATGGGATCTCTGTGATGACAATCCGGTCTCGTTCGTTCTTCCGGCCTCTTTCGATCATGGCCCGTGCTCTAAGACGGATGATGCCTTTTCCCGTTTTATAGGCGCTCTTTATTCCCTCCACGCCAAAAATATATCCCCCTGTGGGAAAATCAGGACCAGACACAAACTGCATGATTTTTTCCATTGTAGCCTTAGGGTGCTTGATAAGGTATACGATGCCGTCGATGACCTCTCCTATGTTATGAGGAGGGATATTTGTCGCCATGCCAACAGCTATGCCAGAACTTCCGTTCACCAGCAGATTCGGGATTTTTGCAGGCATGACCTCGGGCATTTGGAGGCTTTCGTCATAATTGGGAATAAAGTTTACCGTATCTTTCTCGAGATCATCGAGCATCTCTTTGGTGATTTTTTTCATCCTGACTTCGGTATAACGCATGGCTGCAGGAGGATCTCCATCGATGGAGCCAAAGTTGCCCTGTCCATCCACTAGGGGATACCGAAGACTGAAATCCTGAGCCATCCGTACCAAAGTATCGTAGACAGCCATGTCTCCATGGGGATGATATTTACCGATAACATCTCCGACGATACGGGCAGACTTTTTGTATGGTTTATTCCAAATATTGCCCATGTCATACATGGCAAACAGAGTTCGCCGATGGACCGGTTTCAATCCGTCTTTTATATCAGGAATGGCACGGCCTATGATCACGCTCATGGCGTAATCCAGGTAAGACTGCCGCATTTCCTTTTCTAGGCTTACAACAGACAGTTTGCTGCTCATCAATACTCCTTTACCCTGAATTATTTATAAATAATGCCGATGC
>DAOWCB010000065.1 GCA_030633795.1 Candidatus Aminicenantota bacterium
AAAGAATATCCCTCTTAATAAGGATGTGGACCTAAGGGTCCTGGCCCGTTCAACTCCTGGTTTTTCAGGAGCCGATCTGGCCAACCTTGTCAACGAAGCGGCTTTGCTCGCAGCCCGTCTCGGCCAGAAAGACGTCACGATGCAGGACATGGAGAGCTCCAAAGACAAAGTGCTGATGGGTGTAGAAAGAAAGAGCATGATCATCAGCGACGAGGAAAAAAAGAGTACGGCTTTCCATGAAGCCGGCCATGCTTTAGTCGCCACTCTCATGCCGGAGGCCGATCCCATCCATAAAGTGACGATAATCCCTCGAGGATTAGCGCTGGGCATAACCCAGCAGCTTCCTCTCGACGACCGATACACCTATTCAAAGACTCATCTTGAGGCGCAGCTCTCTGTTTTGATGGCAGGACGAGTGTCCGAAAATATGTTCCTGAACAAGAGCACCACAGGAGCAGCCAACGACTTTGAAAGAGCGACCGACATCGCCCGGAAAATGGTCTGTCAATACGGGATGTCCGATCTTGGTCCGTTGACCTTTGGCGAGCGTGACGATCTCATTTTTCTCGGAAAAGATCTGGCCATGCATAAAAACTTCAGCGAAAAGACGGCCGAACTTATCGATGTGGAAGTGAAAAAAATCATCACACGGAATTTTGAAAAATCTAAAGAACTTCTGGAAAAAAATAAAACAGAGCTTAAAGCAATCGCAGAGGCATTGCTGGACAAGGAAATCCTCTCATCGGAAGAAGTCAAAGATATTATCAAAGGAAATAAAAAGGGCCCAAAGAAAAAGGCAAAAGGGGACCCGGCAAAAGCGTAAGAAGTGAGAAAGAAGCCTATTTTCGAGGTCAACGGCAAACAACACATATTGGGCCATAAAACCTGGTTCATGGGTGTCGTCAACATCACTCCCGATTCTTTTTCAGACCCTGGAGAATGTCTTGACAAAGACAGGGCTGTGGAGAAAGGATTGGAGATGGAAAAACAAGGGGCAGATATTCTCGACATCGGGGGAGAAAGTTCCCGCCCGGGTTCTGATCCGGTATCCGAAGAGGAAGAATTGAAACGCATTATCCCCGTCATCGCAGAACTCAGGAAAAGGACAAAGATCCTTATTTCGGTGGACACAACCAAGGCCAAGGTGGCCGAAGAGGCTTTGGCCGCAGGGGCCGATATCGTCAATGACATCAGCGCCTTCCGCTTCGACGACAGGATGCCGCTTTTGGTCTCTGACTCCGGGGCACCGGTTATCCTCATGCATATGAAGGGTGTGCCCAAAACCATGCAATCCAATCCCTATTACGAGGACCTGTATCAAGAAATTCGGTGCTTCCTGGAAGAAAGAATCGCGACGGCAACAGCCTACGGTATCCAAAGGGAAAAAATCATCATCGATCCGGGAATAGGGTTCGGCAAAAGCATGAGGCATAACCTGGCCATCATCAATAACATGGACTTTTTGGAAAACCTTGACCGACCGATCTTGTTGGGAATATCTCGCAAATCCTTCATCGGCAAGATCCTCAACCTTCCTCCCCAAGAAAGATCTGAAGGGACCATCGCCAGTGCTGTTTTATCCGTCCTCAAAGGCGCTCATATCTTGAGGGTTCACGACGTTGAACGCGTCAAAAGAGCGATCACAGTGGCCGAAGCCATCTTGAACGAGGACCTTGCTACCGACACCGACGGGAGATCTGATAAGGAAAAATCAATCCAATATGTTTGAAAATATCATCAACGCCCTGGCCAACTTCACGCTTGGAGATTTTCTCGACATCCTCCTTGTCACTATCATCCTGTACTCATTCTTCCGTTTGATCAAAGACACCAAAGCCTACCAGATGGCCATCGGCATCGCCGTCGTCGGCCTGCTTTATCTGATCACCCAGTGGGGCAAACTTGTTGTCTCCCACTGGATCATCGAAAAATTCATCATGTACCTGATTATCGCCATCATCGTGCTGTTCCAAGGGGAAATCCGAAGATTCCTGACGACCATCGGCTCCCGGTCTCTAAGAAAGCCCATAACCCTCAAAGCCCTGTCGGAAAAAATGGAAGACGTTTTTCTTGCTGTGGATTATATGGCCTCGAAAAAAATCGGAGCGTTGATCGCCATCGAGAAAGACATCTCTTTGAAAAGCTATTCTGACCGGGGCACCAAAATCGATGCCGCAGTAACAAAGGACCTGCTGGTCTCCATCTTTTTCCCCAACTCTCCCCTTCATGATGGTGCAGTGATCATCAAAGGTGACAGGATTTTGTCTGCAGGTTGTCTTCTCCCCCTTCCAGCAACCCACAATTTGGGTGATGAATTTCTGGCCCGGACCAGGCACCTGGCTGCCTTGGGACTAAGTCAAGAGACAGATGCTTTGGTTATCATCGTGTCGGAAGAAGCCGGAACCATTTCCGTGGCCATAAAAGGTCGCTTAGAAAGAGGATTGGGAAAAAAGCAGCTTAAGGAAAAATTGATCAACTATTTGAAATAAAATGATAAGATTATTCAGACGGATATTTTTACGAAACTGGGGACTCAAACTATTTTCTTTTCTGATTGCCCTTGTCCTGTGGATTACACTCATTCCTGACGATAAAATCTTCGATGAAAAAATCCTAACCGTTCGTCTCGATGTTCACAACATCCCTCCCGGCATGGTATTGGTGGAAAGGCCACCTTCCAACGTAAATATCATAATCCGGGCCCCCAAAAGACGGATCGGGCAGTTCACGGACGCCAATGTCCATGCAGTCCTGGACCTCCGTGAGGCACTGATTGATGTGCAAGATTATTATCTCAACAAAAACATGGTCCGCACACCTGATGGAGCAGAGATCAAGGAAATCTTCCCGCCGCAGGTGAAACTGAAACTGGAAAAATATGTGGAGGAGATGCTGGAGGTGGAACCGGATATGATAGGAGAACTCCCAGAAGGATTGGGAGTCGTGAAAATTGATGTGATTCCTCCACAGATTCGGGTAAGAGGGCCAGAGAGCAAAGTCAACAAAGAGGACAAGGTGAGAACCACGCCGATCGATATCTCCATGTTGACCGAACCCACAGAAGTGGAAGCCAGCCTCATCCTTCCTAATCCGGATTTGCGATTGTCCTCGTCCCGCACAACGGTGAAGGTGCGGATCCTGATCCAGGAAATAAACCAAAAAAAAGCGCCGGAGATAAAAAAATAACTTGTGTGGATTTTTTCTTGAATTATCTTCATTTTTCTGTATAATTTTTGTTTTTATATCGATGTGAACAGGCAAGACAAAAAATGACAAAACTCTTCGGAACAGATGGAATGAGGGGAGTTGCAGGCCAATTCCCTATGGACTATTCTACGGTTTGTGTGCTGGGCGAGGCGCTTGTGAATTTGCTCAAGCAGGAGGGGCTTCCTCCAAAGGTGATAATCGGAAGAGATACCAGGAAATCGGGAAAATGGTTGGAGCAAGCACTTTTTCAAGGAGTTGGATCCAAAAATGGAGAAGCCGTTTCTGCAGGGATAATTCCCACTTCGGCTGTTTCTTTCCTCACCAAAATGTACGACTTCTCGGCAGGAATTGTCATCTCGGCTTCCCATAATCCCTACCAGGACAACGGCATCAAAATTTTCTCCTCGGCAGGCATGAAAATACCTGAAACATGGGAAAAGCGGCTGGAAGACGGCATCCAGAGACTCCAGAGGCTGGTCGAACCCGAAATCATCCCTTTCGATCCGGAGCCGACTTTGGGACAAAAATACACAGAATTCCTGTTGAGCCGGTTCCCTGAGGGAAAAAGCAAGCACAACATCAAGGTTGTCCTGGACTGTTCGAATGGCGCGAGTTCTGCTATTGCGCCGTTCGTTTTTCAATTACTGGGATTTGAGGTCCTATCGATCAATTCTTCTCCAGATGGCAAAAACATCAATCGGGGGTGTGGATCGCTTTATCCGGAAAAGCTCGCCGAAAGCGTCGTCACAGCTAAGGCCGACATTGGTATCGCATATGATGGAGATGCAGACAGGGCCATCTGGGTGGATGAAAACGGCCAGGTCCTCAACGGAGACCACACCCTTTTTGTCCAGTGCCGATTCATGAAGGAAGAAGGATGTTTGAAATCCGACAGGGTTGTGGCAACCACGATGAGCAACATGGGTCTGGAAAAGGCTCTCGAAAAGTTGGAGCTAAACCTCATTCGTACCAAAGTGGGCGACCGGTTCGTTTTGGAGGAGATGATCAAGTCAGGAGCAAATCTGGGAGGGGAGCAGTCGGGCCACACCATTTTTCTGGATGACTGTCCCACCGGCGATGGGATCTTAACCAGCATTAAAATGGTAGAAGCCATGTCTATAAAAGGAATGTCGCTTTCTGAGCTTGTTAAAGATTATCGCGTTTATCCTCAGGTCCACAGGAATGTGCCAGTATCAAAAAAGGAAGATTTTTCACTATATCCCGAAATCACCCATACAATGGAGGAGATCGAAAATCATCTCGGTGACAATGGCCGGTTCAATCTCCGGTATTCTGGAACAGAGCCTTTGGCACGAATCATGGTTGAAGGCCAAAATCAGGAAGAGCTGGAAGATTTGGCAAATCGGATGGCTCAAGTTCTATCCAAACACCTCGGCGCCTGAATTATTTATAAAAATTGTCGATCCCATTCTTCAATAAAACAAATCAATTTCTTAAACCTAAATGATCTCATAATCGACAATTTTTACCCTACGGGCGAACCAATCTCACTGCATCGGCTTCATTGTAACCTGTTCGCAGTAGTTCACTACAGCTTCACAGGCTACTTCTTCGCCGCTACAGCAACCTTGGCCCGTAAATAATCCAGGTAATCCGAACAAAAAAAGAAAAAAATAGAACCGTCCCCTTTTTCCAGGTATAATGGTACAGGGAAAATTTGAAATGGAGGGTAATATGAAACTTGCGGTCAATGTGGACCACATCGCCACCATAAGAGAAGCACGCCGGCACACTATCCCTGAACCTGTGCTTGCTGCACTTTTAGCCGAGCAGGCCGGGGCAGAAGGGATCGTCTGCCATATCCGTTCGGACAGGCGGCACATAAAAGAGCGTGATCTCCATTTGCTCAAACAAACCGTAAACACAAACCTCAACATAGAAATGGGTGCCACAGACGAAATGAAACACATTGCCATGGACATAAAACCAGACATCGTTTCCTTGGTTCCCGAACGGGATGAGGAAATAACTACAGAAGGTGGGCTGGATGTCCTCGCGAATGAAGATCACCTCCAGGCTCACATCCAGGAGCTTAGACAGGCAGGGATAAGAGTGAGCATCTTTGTGGACCCCGATATTGACCAAATAGATGCATGCCAAAGAGTCGGAGTCGATCTGATCGAGATCAACACCGGGAAATACGCTGACTTGAGACCCGGGGAAAAACGCGATCAAGCATACGAAGAAATCGTACAGGCGGCCAAGAGAGGGGCCGGATCAGGATTGGAGATCCATGCCGGTCATGGGCTGGACTACTTCAATGTCAGGCCCGTAGCCACCATCCCAGAGATTAGGGAATTCAGCATCGGATTTGCTATTGTGGCAAGAGCGGCATTAGTCGGCATCGATAGGGCCGTGAGAGAAATGATCGCCCTTATCCAATGAAGGAAAGATGATGGATATCCGGATAAATCTTGATCGACTCATAAAGGACATCGAAGAACTGGGACAGATCGGCCTGGACCCCAAAGGAGGGATAAGCCGTCCGTCTTTCAGTGGAGCTGATCTCGAAGCCCGCCAGTGGCTCAAGGACAGGATCAAAAACGCCGGACTCCAGGTCCGGCAAGATGGTGCAGGAAATATTTTTGGCCGCTTGGAGGGAACGGGAAAAACGATAATGGCAGGCTCTCACATCGACACCGTAATCAACGGCGGGATGTTCGACGGTTCGATCGGGGTTCTTTCAGCATTGGAATGTTTAAGGCGGATAAATGAGGAAGGCATCGAGAGGACAAAGCCGCTCGAAGTGGCCTCTTTTACAGATGAGGAAGGGAACCTGGTCGGCGACTTTCTCGGCAGTCGTGCATTTATCGTTCCACCAAAAAGAGAATTGTTGGAGAAAGGAAAAACCCAGTTCGGGATTCCGTTTGTGGATATTTTAAAAAACACGGAATTCAATATCGATGGCATCGTGGAAGCCCACAAACAAAGACCCGAGATAGAAGCGTTCCTGGAAATCCATATCGAGCAGGGGCCTGTTCTCGAGACAGAAAATAAGCCGATAGGCATTGTGGAAGTTATTGCCGGAAAGAATTATTGGGTATGCCAATTTCTGGGAGAGGCGAGCCATGCCGGGACCACACCGTTCGAACTGCGCCGCGATGCTCTGTTGGGTTTGGCCGATTTTGCCATCAAGAGCACACAATATGTGGCCACCCATCATTATGGCAGCATGCTGACCATAGGCCGGGTTCAAGTCCACCCTGGAGCATTCACCATTATTCCCGGTGAAGTAGATTTCTCACTGGATTTCCGGAGCACTTCCAAGCAAACCCTGATAGAGATGGAAAAGACATTGGCATCCATGGCGAACGATGTGGCCTCCACCCGGGGATTGCAATTTTCATCCCGAGTTGTGGATAAATCCTCCCCTGTCGTCATCCCGGAAAAAATCATGGATATGATGAAAAAAGAGAGTGATAGGCTAGACTATGAGTACATAACACTTCCCAGCGGAGCCGGACATGATGCAAAGATTATTGCGTCTGTGGCTGAGCCCGGGATAATTTTTATTCCTTGCGAGGACGGCATAAGCCACTCACCCAAGGAAAAGATCAAATGGGAGGATCTGGATAAAGGGGCAAATCTGCTGCTCCAGATGCTCATGAAACTTTCACGATAGGTTATGAGTCGAAATCCTCGGATCTAGGACGGAAACTCCGGTCTTTTTTCTTCTGGGCTCGTTTTTTCTTATCCTCCAGCATCTTCATTTTGGCTTTTTTGGAACGTTTTCTCTTCTGGCGGCGGATCTTTGCGATCTTTTGCTGCTCCTCGCTTTCCTTCCCTCGAATCATCGTTTCCACTTTATCAACCAGAATTTTCCTCGCAAGATATCTGTTGATAGCCTGGTAGCGTTCCCTCTGGCATTTCACTTCTATATTGGTCGGAATGTGTTTCAAGTACACGCATGTGGAAGTTTTATTGACTTTTTGCCCGCCCTTTCCGCTCGAACGGATAAACTTTTCTATGATATCCTTCTCATGAATATCGAAGCTCTCCATTTTTTTTCGAAGAGTTTCCTGTTTTTCTTTACTGACGTGAGTAAGATTCATTTTAAATATTTGGGGACGTTCCGTTAGGCATCACCAATTCGGGGACAGGTACCGAATTAACCAACTTTCAAAAAAGGGGATCTATCCCGGAAAGGGTAAGACCGTCAATTCGTTACCGGTCCCCGAA
>DAOWCB010000236.1 GCA_030633795.1 Candidatus Aminicenantota bacterium
TCCCAGCGCCATGTTTATAGCAGCCAGTTCATCCTCGGTTTGAACCACAAGCCCTTTGTTCTGGGGAAAGTGGTGGATCAACCATTGCCAGATCTCTGTGGCAGGACAGATGGGATATGCTGCAAAAAAGCGGCATCCCGCCATCATAGCTCCGATTCCGACTGCTTCATTTCCAGAGATCAGAATTCTGTTGACATCCTGCCTTCTTGTTAACAGGTGCCTTTCATGCTCCTCTACGATCTTTTTCGCTTCTTCACATCCAAGATGGATGGCCTCGATGTTTTTTCGAACGACCTCTTTGCCCTTTCGTTTTAAAAATGTCTCTGTGATGATCCTTGAGATGATAGAAAAATCGAGGTCCAAGATGTGACACAATCCGCCCAGAAGAATCATATTTTTGAATATCTCATTCCCAAATTTTTCTTTCGCAAGGGTTCTCATCGGAAAGGCGTGGAATGTCTTTGTGGATCGATCCGCCGGTTTCATACGAGACACTTCGGGACCTTCACATAAGACAATCCCACCATGGGCAATAGAATTTATGTGGTTAAAAATCGCATCACAATCAAACGCCATCAGAACATCGATGTAGTCTGCACGTCCATGAATTTTCTTCAGGCTTGCTCTTATCGTATAGTTTGTGGCTTCTCCTCGAATATTGGAAGGGAAATCCCTGTAGGTCACAATCTCCCATCCCTGTCTCTTGAGAATTTTTGCCAGAACATTTCCTGTAAACAGGACGCCATCCCCGGCTATGCCTGCTATCATCACAGATATATCTTTAATCATCTTTCTGGATTATTTATAAAAAATGTCGCTGGCACTTTTCTTTTTCCATGTCAACATGAAATCAATCTATTTGCAACTATCATACCAAATAAATATTATACTCCATTTTGATCATGCTGTCCTCCATACCCAGAGAAAAACAGTGGCGAAGAACATCCTCGATCGGGATGTTACTTAGCTAAAGGATGATCCTCGGTATCCGAGGATTAATGCGGGTAACGATCTCATAATTGATCGTGACTGCCAAAGCGGCAAGGTCATCTGCTGTGATGCTATCGCCCCCACCCTCACCTAGAAGCACAACTTCATCCTCCAATTTTACATCGGGTATATCTGTCACATCTGTCATGATAAAATCCATTGCCACCCTCCCACACACAGGGGCCCTTTGCCCTTTGATCAGTACATAAGACACGCTGGAAAAATCCCGGGAGTATCCGTCATAATAACCTATGGGCAGTACTGCCAGCACTGTCTCTCGAGTCGCTCGGAATGTGCATCCATATCCGACATAGGCACCTTTTGGAATTTTTTTGATTTGCGCGATTCGTGTTTTCCAGGAAAGGACCGGTTTCAATTGAATCGGCTTGCGATTCTGAAGAATGCACGACAAATAGGTTTCCTTGGAAGGCCAGAGACCATACATACCTATACCGATACGAACCATATCAAAATATGTCTCCGGAAAAAGAATGGTCGCAGCCGTGCAGGCGATATGCTTGATCGGGATCGCGATCCCGTCCTCTTCGAGCTTTTTACAACTCTTTTTAAAATTATCAAGCTGAAAGCGGGCATAGGAATGATCCTTTGTATCTTCGATATTGGCAAAGTGGGAGGACATCCCTTCCAAAATCAAACCAGGAAACCTTTGGATTTTTTCAACAAAAGAGAGAAGATCTTCTTCACGAATCCCTTGACGGTGAGTGCCGGTTTCGACCTTCACATGCAGGCGGATTTTTCTCCTCGATTGGGCAGTGAGAGAGCCTAAGCGTTTAATGGTTTCCGGATTATAGACGGTAAGCCTTAAGTTGTATTTTATTGCTTGCTCCAACTCATCATTGGAAACATAACCTAAAACGAGGATGGGGCAATTCACCTTTTTCTGCCTAAGGAGAATCCCCTCGTCGATGGAATGGACGCCAAGCCAGTCAGCTCCCTCCTGAAGTACGATTTTTGCCACCTCCAAGATACCATGGCCGTAAGCATTGGCTTTAACCGTTGCCAATAATTTTCTATTTTTTCCAATAAGACGGCGAAATTGATGGATGTTGTGTGTGAGGGCAGAGCTATCGATCTCGATCCATTGCATTGGTTTGGTTTTCATAGCGAGGAAAAATCAGAGTTCGGCTTTTATTTTATCCAAATCCATCAATGATTCCAGGTTTTCTTCCATCAAAATGGAGTCTTTTCTACCCTTCCCGGTCGAGATGATCGAAACATCAGCCTGGATAAGATCTTCGATGAGTTTCACATAATCCATAAAGGCTTGGGGAAGAGAAGAGCGCTCTCTGATTCCACTGATAGGCTTTTTCCACCCTTTAATTTTTTTGAATCGGGGCTCCACTTCCGCCAGCTCCCAGATATCGGAGGGAAAACTTCTCAGCCTCTCTCCTTTATGCATATATCCTACACACACTTGTATCTCATCCAAAACATCAAGGACATCGGGTTTGGTCAATACGATTTTTTTGATGCCATTGATCCGGCAGGAATAGGCCACAGCAACGGCATCAAACCATCCGCATCTCCGTGGTCTCCCCGTCGTGGCTCCGTATTCTTTTCCCTTTTCCCTGAGCAGACGCCCGGTCTCCCCGTCTATCTCAGTCGGAAAAGGGCCTCCTCCAACCCGGGTGGTATAAGCTTTCGTGATGCCAATAACAGCGTCGATTTTATCAGGTCCTATACCCAATCCTGTGCAAACCCCCCCGACCGTTGAGTTGGAGGATGTGACATACGGATATGTCCCATGATCGATATCCAAAAGAGTACCTTGTGCCCCTTCAAACAGGATGGGTTTCCCCTGTTTAATGCAATCATCGAGGATAAGAGAAATATCTTTGATGTACTTCTTCAAGCGATGTGCATATGTTGCAAATTCCTCGAAGACCTGGTCTTTGACCAGTTTTTTCTCACCGTAGTGGGCCAAGTAGATGTTTTTCTCGTCCACATTCTGCTCTATCTTTTCTCTAAGAACAGATAGATTGAGCAGGTCTCCAGCTCGAATCCCCAGGCGTGCCGCTTTATCCTGATAGACAGGGCCTATTCCCCGTGAGGTCGTTCCTATTTTTTTAGAACCTCTTTCTCTTTCGCTGATTTTTTCTACCAAGGAGTGGTACGGAAGAATCAGATGAGCTTTTTTGCTGATCGCCACGTTTTTTTCGTTTTTTATGCCGTAACTTTCCAATACTGCCAACTCATCAAGAAAGGCGGCAGGATTGATGACAACTCCGTTTCCGATGATGCAGAGTTTATCCGAATGCAGTATCCCTGAGGGAATTAGATGGAGCACAATTTTCTTGCCCTTGATATAGATGGTGTGGCCCGCATTATGTCCGCCTTGAGAACGAGCAACCACATCGAATGACGGAGCGATGAGATCGATAATCTTGCCTTTTCCTTCATCACCCCATTGAGTACCGAGCACAACGATATTTGCCATAATTATTCTCTTAAGGTTAATTTTCTCAAACAGAACTAACCTGAAAAATTCAGGTTAAACAAGGACAAAATTCTATCAGAAGTTATTTAGGGAAACAAGGCTAAAAACGAACTGCCACTTGAACGGCCAATAA
>DAOWCB010000268.1 GCA_030633795.1 Candidatus Aminicenantota bacterium
AACAAAAATCCTGAAATTTCTTGTTTTTCATTCCTCACAAACCGAATTTTTTGGAAGAACCACTTTCTCCCTGTGAATAGGTCTTTTTTATTCAGGACGAGCGGTATGTCTCCATGGCGTCGATGCCGGGCGAGGAGTTTGTTTTCCTGTAGAATAATTTTATAAGTTGTGCCAAGCTCCTCGCTGTAATAATCTCCGGCATATCCTCGTATCTGTTCTGGAGTCAGCTCCTTGATTTTTATCCGTTTTCCTTTTATCGTGGTTCCTTCATTGAATATGGTGAGACGTCCAACATAACCGTCTTTTTCTGGATGGAAATGAACCTGAATATCCGCTTCTTTGATAAAAAATTTGGCCATGGCTTCGGGAAAAAGTTGGACTTTCTCTGGAGCAACCGGGTGTTCTGCCATCAATCGATCCCCCTCTTTTGTGAGGACCAACATGCTTCCATCCTCGAGCTCGAATTTTCCTTCATATACCTCTAAAACGGAAGAAGGGATATCGGCAACCTTCCGCTCCGCAGCTTTGTCCTCCTCTTCCATAAGATCTCCCAGGTATACTTCAGAAGTTTGTCGGGCCAGCTGTCCTGTGTTGATGTTTCCGTAATTACTGAGCACGGCCACGGCGAATTTTTGGTCAGGGAATAGGAGAAGGTGACTGCGGAATCCAGCATCGCCTCCACTATGGGAAATGATCTTCAAACCTTTGTATTTTCCGATGCCCACACCAAAGGCATAGTCGATTTTTTCCCCGCTGTTAAGAACACCTTGCTGTTCCATCTGGGTTAAAACCTGCGGCCCCCCAATTTTTTTTGTGAAGAAATTATTGGCCCACTTGGATAAATCCTCGACAGTCGTGAACAGGCTTGTCGCGCCCACATTTGCATAGCTCAATACCCTTTTTTTAAAACCGCTGTCTTCTGAAGGAGCATAGGAATAAGCCCTATTTTTCACGATCATCTGATGATCATCATGGAAGTGGGTGTTTGACATACCAAGGGGTTGGAACAAATTCTCCTTGGTCCATTCGGGAAACGGTTGACCTGTGACCCGCTCCACTATCTCCGCAAGCAGCGTGTATCCTGTGTTGCAGTATAGATATTCATCACCAGGTTTAAAATTCAGCTCCTCCTGATTCCTGAAAGCGGTAAGGATATGCTCTTTTGTGATGACGTCATCAAGCCTCCAGCCTGCCATTGCCAAAAGTTCCCACTGATCTCGAAGCCCACTTATATGATGGATGAGATGTCGAATAGTGATAGTCTCCACAAAATCGGGAGCTTCAGGAAGGTATTGATGGATATCGTCATCCAGGGATAATTTTCCCTGATTTACCAACATGACGATGGAGAAGGCTGTGAACTGTTTGGACACGGAAGCAACATGGAAGATTGTGGAAGGAGTGATCGGTATGTTGTATTCCAATTGAGATTCACCATATCCGTTCTTGTAAATGATTTTGCCTTCTTTGAGAACGGCAATGGCTGCTCCTGGAGAATCATGCTTATCCCATTGGGAGAAAAGCTTATCCACTTCCGGCACTCCTTGGGATGTTATTGTATCCCCGTTTGATTTGCATGCGACCATTAGCAGACCCGTGATCAGGAGCCCGCAAAAAACATGGGAAACGAAAGATTTTTTCATGATTATCTCCTTTCAGGAATAAGTTTTTTATCATAATGAATTTTTAGGGTCAAATCTCTGAATGGATCCATTCCGCCGTGCCACGCATTCAAAATGTCCATATTACGGAAATAAGGAAATTCACATAATGCAGGCAGAAATTGACAGTAACAAAATGGATCAGGTAAACTATTTTTGTAGGATATTCGTACCCCTTTAGGGAGGCGTATTCATGTTGAAGAAACTACCGTTGTTATTTTTTATTGTGGTTTTTTTTCTGATTACAGCGTTGGCAATGGAAGGAATCCAGGGTAGGAGAAAATCCATAACTTCTGAGCTGGAGAAGGTAAACGATGCCATTGAGGTTATCGAAGAAATGGTCGAGATCCCGGAAGAAGGAATCCCTGAAGCCCTGTTGAGCAACGCCTATGGCATTGCCATTATTCCCAAGGTGATCAAAGCAGCCTGGGTTGTTGGAGGACGATACGGAAAAGGGGTTATTCTCGTTCGAAACGAGAGAGGCCAATGGGGCAATCCTTGTTTTGTCCGTATAGCTGGGGGAAGCGTTGGATGGCAGATCGGGGTTCAGTCGGCAGATATCATTCTGGTATTTAAACGGAAAAAAAGCATCGATTCGATCACAGAGGGCAAGATTATCCTGGGAGCGGATGCAGCTGTAGCTGCCGGTCCTGTGGGCCGTCGAGCTGAAGTGAGCACGGATATCGAATTAAAGGCAGAGATCTATTCCTATTCCAAAAGCCGGGGATTGTTTGCCGGCGTATCTGTCGAGGGTTCGGCGATCCAGATCGATGAGGACGCTAATGCCAACTTTTATAACCGGGATTATCTTAGCGCCCATGATATTTTATTCGGCGGAAAAAGCTTAAACGTGCCGGCTGTGGCGAAAAAACTCAAGGAAATTTTGACCGAATACACAAGCACGAAGCTCTGATTGCTTACCAGCGGTCCAGAGACTATTTGTTCAGAGAAGAAAAGATCTCAAATTTCGAGACCTTCGAATAAAATGGGCTAAGATGTAAGAGGAAAACAGGAAATGAAAATATGGAATAGGCGGGATTTTATCCGATCCATCGGGCTGGGGGCTGCTTCTTTGACTATCCCCAGTTGTGCCAAAAAAGAAGGCAAGGATAGCTTAGCAGCAGACCAGGTCCGTCCGAATGTGCTTTTTATATCGGTCGATGACCTGAATGATTGGATCGAGCCCCTGGGAGGGCATCCTCAGGCACAAACACCGAATCTCAAGCATTTTGCCTCCCAAGCGGTCAATTTCACCCATAATTACTGTGCTTCGGCGTCCTGCAATCCCTCAAGAACGGCTCTTTTAACAGGTCAACACTGTTATACGTCGGGCCTTTACTCCAACTATCAGGTCTGGCGGGAGGTTTTGCCCGATGCCGTCACGCTGCCGAAATATTTCAGTCAAAACGGCTACTGGTCAGCCGGAGCCGGGAAAATCTTTCACAACAACATGCCCGACCCGCAGTCCTGGGATGACTATTTCCCGACCAAAGAAAAACATATGCCTGACTATTTCATGCCCAATCCGGGCGGAACCGTGAACATGCCTGATTTTCACAACATGTATATGTCCTTTGACTGGTCTCCCATCGATATTCCGGACGAA
>DAOWCB010000048.1 GCA_030633795.1 Candidatus Aminicenantota bacterium
CACAAGATCCAGGCCGATGGTGTCGTATTTGCCCAGCAAATCGGCGATCAACAATTTAGTGCCGACCCCATCAGTGGAGGAAACCAAAACCGGGTCTTTGATCCTTTTGATTCGGGGCTCGAATAATCCGCTAAATCCTCCCACTTTTCCAACAACTTCCGGACGGCTCGTTTTCTCAAGAAGAGGTTTTATTTTCTCGAGGAAAGCATCAGCCTCATCGACATCGACTCCTGCTTTTTTATAGGTTATACCGGACACTTTTTTCACCCTATCCTTGAAGATATTCCCTTTATAGCACCCCATTCCTATCAAGTCAAACAAAGGGGAAAATCAAAATTTATTGAACTCCAAAAACGATATTCTAAGCCTCATTTTTTCTGCTGCAGTCAAGCTTCATTTATTAATATGGTTCTCTTTCATTTATTTTTTTTTTGATTTCGTGTAACCTTTTTTAAAAAGGCAAGTCTAAAAATATGAGTACCAAAAATCAAGGATTACATGACGTGAATTTATACTCCGACAACAAGCTTATGGAAGATGTAAAAGAAGGCAAGGTCGAAAAAATGGCTGTGCTTTTCGAAAAACACCATGTCTCGCTTTTCAATTTCTTTATGCGCCTCACAGGAAACCGCAACATCAGCGAAGACCTTGTTCAGGACGTATTCATGCGGATGCTGAAATATCGCTCCACATATCAAGGCCGGAGTAAATTCACGCTCTGGATGTACCAGATCGCCAGGAATGCCCACATCGACTTTTTAAGAAAGAAAAAGAACACGCTGCCTCTCGATGAACAATGGAGCGAACCCATTACATCTGAAGCCTCCCCAGCTGAAAAACTCGAAGGCGGTCAGGAGGTCCAGCTCATGCGGCAAGCCTTGGCACAACTTCCTTTAAAAAAGAGAGAGGTTTTGATCCTCAGCCGTTACCAGAACTTGAAGTACAAAGAAATCGCCGAACTCATGGATTGCCACATAGGGACGGTGAAGGCCCATGTCCACCGGGCTATAAAAGAATTGGGGAAAATTTATTTCGAACTCCAAGGAGGAACCGTATCATGAGATGTGAAGATATAAAGAAAATTTTTCCAGACTATCTCGTCGGGGACCTAGACCAAAGCTCTGCGGAGGATATCCAATCTCATATAGCCGATTGTCCCGCTTGCAGGCAGGAACTGGAAGATTTGAGTGCAGTCTGGACAAAACTGGGCGTTCTCCCGGAAGAACACCCGAGTAACGGTTTGCGCGAACAATTCTACAGGGAACTCGAAGAATATAAAGCGGAGATGAATCGTGAGAAGCCCCTTCACCATTTGAAACAATTTTTCAGCAGTCTGTTTTATCTCTCTCGGAGCGGCCGTCCTGCCTATCAGTTTGCTCTCGGTTCTATTCCTCTATTCATAGGTCTATCGCTGGGCTATCTTCTATTTTCGGGAAGGCAAAATGCCGACCTCCACCGAGAGGTCCAGGATATGCGGCAGATGCTGGCTGTATCTCTTTTGGACCAAAGATCTACTACTGAAAGACTCAGAGGAGTCAACCTGAGCTACGGCCTCGAGAATCCCGACAACAAAATGATCCAAGCCCTCCTCGCTACTCTGAATAATGACCCCAACATCAATGTCCGGTTGGCAGCTGTGGATGCTCTTTATCTCTTTTACGACTCCCCTTCTGTCAGAGAGGGCATCATTCTATCTCTCTCCCAACAGAATTCGCCATTTTTGCAAGTGGCTCTGGTCGATCTCCTCGTCAGCGTACAGGAGCGGCAAGCGCTAGAATCTTTCAAGAAACTGATCGAGGCCAACCAACTCGATCCAAAGCTCAAACAGAAGCTCGAACAAGGAATTAAAGAACTCAGCTACTGAAAGAGGATATCATGAAAAAAATCAAAATGGATACCCTGACCGGGGATATTCTGATAAATAAAAAATAGTCTAGGAGGACAAAATGAAAAAAATTCATATCTATCTCAGCATTGTCGCCATTCTGCTGTTTGCGGTAACTATGATTCATGCCCAACAGGAGACGAGTGACAGGGTAAACGTATCGTTCAGCGATCCTTCCAAGCCGGGCTTTGTCACTGTCTATGTAGAGGCAGGATCTATTACCGTCAAGGGATACAACGGCAAAGATATCATTATTGTGACCACCATCGGGGGAAAAAAGTCCACCGAACAGGAACAAGAAAGAGAAAAAGAAATCCCTGAAAAGGCAAAAGGGATGAAGCGCATCACGGCAAACCGAACTGGACTGGTGGTGGAAGAAGAAAACAATGAGATGAAAATCTATGTCACTGCCCATGACAATGAAGTTGATCTTGCCATCCAAGTCCCATTCCGGACATCTCTGAAACTCAACAGCAATGAAGGCGGAGATATGCTTGTGGAAAATGTGACCGGCGAGATCGAAGCTTCGAACAATGACGGGGACTTAACCTTGAAAAATATCTCGGGATCAGCCGTTGCCCATGCCTATGACGGCGAACTCGTTGTCACCTTTAATCAAATCGACCCAGGGAAACCCATGTCCTTTTCCGCCTACGACGGGGACATCGACGTAACCTTTCCCTCTACGGTGAAGGCTACAGTCATGATCAAAACGGACGAGGGCGAAGTCTACAGCGACTTCGAGATCGACCTGAAAGCGGCTTCAAAACAGAGAGTGAAAGATGAGCGGAAAGCTGGGGGACGGTACAGGATCAGCTTCGGTGAGTTCATCACAGGCACCATAAACGGCGGAGGACCGGAGATCCAGTTCGTATCCTATGAGGGAAACGTCTACATCCGGAAAAAATAGCCGACCCAGAACAAGAAAATAATTCAAGGGGCAGGCTTCAACGCCTGCCCTTTTTTTTGTGGGGTGGGGTGGATCGGCATCCAATAGGGTCACGGCTGCTGCCCCGATATCGTGTTCGACATAGGAAGCGGCGCACCCGGCAAAATCATCCGGTATGTCGTGAGGATTAAGTTTTAAGGGTAAGCTTTATTTGAGTCCCTCCAGGGCCTTTTTTGCTTCTTTATAATCAGGTTTCAGAACGAGGGCTTCTTGATAAGCTTGTTTAGCCAGATCTATCTGCCCTTTTCTCTTATAGGCTTCTCCCAAATAGAAATATGCTTCAGGAAAAGCCTCTTTTTTCAAAGCAACCTTAAAATCATCTATAGCACCATCCACATCGCCGCCGAATCCCTCAGGCGCCATTAGCCGACCGACACCTCTGCCAAATCGAGCCCGCACATTGTTGGGATCCACATTCAGAGCTTTTTCGAACGCCTGCATAGCTCCCATCCCATACTTGATCATGTCTGCAGGATTATCTGACTCGGCGAGTGTGCCCAGAATGCTTCCCTTCCAAGCATGCAGCTCTGCATTTTCCGGTTGGACCGCGATCATGGAATCGATAGCTACAAGCGCATCCTTGTATTTTTTTTCGTTATACAGCTTTTCGACCTGCTCCAACGACACATCGGCAGAAGCTGTTGCATTTTCGGAAGAGCCTCCGGGAGAAGGTGCTTTTGGCGAGGATTTTTTGCCCATGAATTGAGGGAGCATCTGGAGCAGAACAGGAAGCATTTCCTGCAAAAATGAGGGCTTTTTTTCTTCTAGGGGAAAAAGTTCGACACGAACATCTTCTCCCTCGATGATCAATACTCCTAAAGGTATGGTCTTGCCCCCCATCCCTCCTCCGTATCCCATCATGGCGCCACCAGCCCCCAATCCATAGGAAATCTTGGAGAACGGGATGATGATCGTATCCTTGACCTTAATGGGATCACCTATCACAGAATCGACTTTTATGATCGATGTTATCCTATCAAAACTCATGAAAGCCTCATCTGCAGAAGACTTTGTCTGGGCCTGAATTTGACCTGAGGACATCAACAAAACCACAAGCAGAGCGATAAAAATGTGTTTCATCTTCATGGCTACCTCCTCACTTGCGGGGAACTTTTCCCACAGGGATGAATTTGACGCCAGCCTTGCCGATAACCACAAACCCGAGGGGTCTGGCCTCTCCACCAAAACCAAATCCATGAGCTCCCATTTGAGGTTGGCTGCTGGGACCTCCCCCGCCTCCGCCGAAACCCACATCGATCATGATGATCGGCACGATGGTGAGATCCCCAACTTTGATCGGCTTGCCAACCACCTTTTTTATATTCAGACTGTTGGACAACCGATCTGTCATCCCCTTTGTGAGCATCGCCACAGGGCTGATGGTCTCTCCCTTGGGCTTCGGTCTTTCCTGAGCCATACTCACACCAAACACAAGGAAGACCGCCGTAAAAATCACCACGACTTTACAAATCCATACGCTTTTCAATTGAAACCTCCCTAAAAAAATTATAGTAATAAATTCCCAAAGATCTATTCTGATACTATATTCAATAGCCTATACGAACACTTTGGACAAAAGGTTTATCCCGTCTAAAAATGCGCTTTTCTGAAAACTTTTTTTACTCGGCTCACCTTTTTGATCCTCTCCTCCTGTGGCATAACTCCGATCCCAGGAAGATCGGGGACTTTGATAGTCCCCTGAGGTGTGATGTCGATCGGGGGGTCGATCAAATCCTCGGCATAATACCGTTTGCTTGCAGAAAGATCATGTGGAAACATGAAATTAGGAAGGGTGGCAAGATGGATATTATGAGCTCGCCCAATACCCGACTCCAGCATTCCTCCGCACCAAACAGGCAGGGAATTCTCCTGACAAACATCATGGATCTTTTTGGATTCGATGATACCGCCCACTCTTCCGGCCTTGATGTTGATGATCCGGCAGCTGCCCATCTCGATAGCCTTTCTGGCCGTCTCCGCGCTTGTTATGCTCTCATCCAAGCACAGGGGCGTTTGCACTTCTTTCTGCAATCGGGAATGGTCCCATAGATCATAAGGCGCAAAAGGCTGCTCGATCATCTCGAGGCCGAATTCATCCAGCTCTTTGAGTGTTTTTTTGTCGTCCAGACTGTAGGCACCATTGGCATCTACCTGCAATCGGCTATCCGGAAATTTTTTTCTCACTTTTTGGCAGATCGCAACATCCCAACCTGGCATGATCTTGAGTTTGATCCTCTGGTACCCCTCCTCCAGAAATGCTTGGATCCTATCGATAAGTTGGGATTCGGAATCCTGGATCCCGATGGAAACACCGGAGGGAATCTCCTTCTGTGATCCTCCATAAAGTTTCCACAGCGGTAAGTTCTTCTGCTTGGCCACAAGGTCCCACAAAGCCAGTTCTAAACCGGCTTTTGCCATCGGGTGTCCTTTGAATATTCTGGCCTCTTCGTAAAAATCTATGGGTTCACTCAATGATTTTTTGATCAAAAGCGGTATCAAAAAATCCTTCAACACAAGCCATGCCGTTTCTGTGGTTTCATAGCTGTACAACGGAGCCTTATCCGCCACCACTTCTCCATAGCCACAAATCCCTTCGGCATACACCTTGACCAAGATGAAAGTACGATCTTCTTCCCGTCCAAGGCTGGTTTCGAAAAAATGAACGAACGGCAGGCTGCAGAGCATGAGCTCGATCTTGTCGATTTTCATTTTAAATATTCAAACGACTCTCAAGAGTTTGGCTCCCTTTTTCTTCGCCAATTCCTCATATAAATCGATTGCTTTGGAAGCCATGGATTCTACTGAAAACTTTTGATGCACATCTTCATACCCCCTCTGTCCCAGTCGATGGGCCAGTTCTCTGTCCTCATACATCTTGAGTATGGCTTTAGCTAGAGACTTGGGCCTTTGAGGCGGCACCACTAACCCGGTCTTCTGATGATCGACCACTTCCTGGATCCCGCCTACCCGCGTGGCCACGACCGGCAGACGACAAGCCATGGCATCCATGACGATGCTGCCAAGGCCCTTATGATCGGAGGAGAGGACAAAAACATCCAGGGAATTGAGGATTTGTGGGATGTCCTCCCGAAATCCCAAAAAGAACACCATCTCCTCTCCCTGGATTTCTTTCACTTTTTTGTTCAATTCCAGCTGCAATGGGCCTTCTCCCACGATGATGATTTTGATTTTGGGAGTGCTCTCTCTCAAATGTTTGGAAGTCTGGATCAAACACTTGTATCCCTTGTCATCGGAAAGTTGCGTCACAATGCCGACCAGAAAATCATCGGGGGCGAAAGAAAGCTCACGCCGGAGATAATCTTTCGAAGTCTTGTCCTCATGCGGAGCGAAATCAATCCCGTCCGGAATGACATGGATCAGTTTCACATCTATTCCACCCTCCACAAGCACGTTTTTCACGCCTTCAGAAATCGCAATAATAGCATCGACATTTTTGGTGTATTTTCGCCTGGACAACACATCCTTTTTCAAAGGAAAATCGACCCGCGTAGAAATCACTTTTATCGGAACCTTTGCCAGAGAAGCCGCTGCGGATCCGACCGCTACAGAGTGGGCATCGTGGAAATTTACCAGCCTGCATTTTTTCCTTTTCATCGCCAGGGAAAGCCGTAGGATGGATAAGGCATCTGCCTTGCTCGATATTTTCAGCGGAAGAACAGGTAGCCCTGCATCGGACGCTTTTTGGCAGAGGGGACTTCCAGGCTGGACGACGAACTGGAAGGAATATCCGTTGCGCTTCAACTCTTTAGCTAAGAAAAAAGATTGCTGCTGCCCCCCCCTCCATTCTTTGCCCGCGTCAATTTGGAAAAGGCTCAATTCTTTCTCCTATTTTCCAGATCTCCTTGAGCTTGGCATAGATGACAAAACCCGTGTATCCGTCCAGCAAAGAAATAACAAACCCCGCAAATCCATCCAGAAAACCTGCTTTTAAAAAATAAGATTTCACAAACCGAAAATAGGGGAGAAAAGCAAGATGATACCAGTGGCATTTTTTGTTTTTAGCGTACAGCTTTTGGGCCCCGAGGTCGGAAAAGGTATTGATTCTCCTCATGTGATCGGCGATATTTCTGTAAGTGAAATGGTAAAGAGGCCCAGAGAATCCTTTGATCTCTCCTTCGATCACCAAATCCTCATGCACAAACTCCCCTTCCCAACGGGCCTTGTCATTCCGGAAGAGGCGGATTTTGCGGTTGGGATACCAAACCGTGTGGCGGATCCAACGGCCGAGGTAAAAAACCTGGCGGGGCATAGAAAAACCGGAACACTCAGGCTCCTGGCTTTTAAGACTTGTGATCTCGTCTCCTAACTTAGGGGAGAGTCTTTCATCGGCATCCAGAGAAAGAATCCATGGAAACTGAGTTTTGCTATTGGCAAAATTCTTCTGGTCCGCAAAGTTGGTCCATTTTCGTAGGAACACACGATCAGTATACTTTTTGGCCAGCTTTACCGTATCATCATCGCTGTATCTGTCTACCACGATGATCTCATCGGCAATCCCGGCTAGGCTTTTCAGAGCCGGCTCGAGGCGTTTTTCCTCATTGTAGGTAATGATGACTGCTGATATCTGCATTGTTTTTATGATATCACATCTTTTGCATCGGATTAAAGCAAGATACTTGCATGACAATTATTTAAAGACTAATGGTTCTCTTCCAGGATGCACTGTTAACCATCCTGTATCCGTGATCCAAACACCACATCACAGTTCCCTTGAAATAATAAGGGAAAGGGGAAGGAGCGCTCACATTCTGGGATAAGCATTGAGATCCAAAAAAAAAGGCTCAGTCCCAAAGGTGCTGACTTTCTCAGCAGCCAGTGCAGCGACCATAGCGGCATTATCCGTGCAGAGTTCCGGAGATGGAATAAAGGATGGAAGTTGAATCTTTCGGGCAAAACTGGCGAAATCTCTTCTCAACTTCTTGTTTCGGGCAACACCCCCACACAGGATGAGTGAGCAGGGTTTGAAATGCTTGACTGCCCGGTTTATGTTGGCAAGCAACGCCCTGATCACAGCCTTTTCAAAACTCGCTAAAAAATCCAAAAAAGATGGGTGGGATCTGGTTAGCTGATTCTGTTTAATCATTCTCAAGGCAGCTGTTTTGAGGCCGCTGAAACTGAAGTCCATGCTCTTGTCTGTCATGCGAGGGAGAGCAAAATCAAATTTCCGGGAA
>DAOWCB010000217.1 GCA_030633795.1 Candidatus Aminicenantota bacterium
AATGATTTGTGAAGGTCTTCGATTCGCAGTACAGTGTTCATTAAATCCTTTTTATTATAATACAAAAGGGAGGTATTTCAAGAAAATATCTCCAAATACTTCTTTTCCTTATCAAACTTGGAGTAAAAAAAGCAGCGGCATTTTTTATGAATATTTCAGGTGAATTTAGTTTATCGGTTGTGTTTGGGACTATTTCGGAAGCACGTGAGCCAGAGAATCGGGATCGATGGTGATGTAGAAGTCACTTCCCAAGTACAGCAGAGGGCGAACATTTTGAGGGTTGAGAACACCCTGTTCGTTAAAACTGTTTTCTTCTTGATGGATAGCCAAGACTTCTCCGACAAAAAGGTCATGATCCCCGTAAGTGCGGATTTCTTCCAGCCGGCATTCAAAACAAACATAGGCATCATCGATGACAGGAGACTGGATGATTCGGGAGGGGCTGAGTTTGATTGGGAATTTATCGGTTTTGACAAAGTCAAATCCCGATTTCCGCCCGTATTGGGCGGAGAGCATTGCTTGTTCTGCTCGGATGAAATTGACGGTAAATTCCTTGGCCTCTTCGATTACGTGATGGGTGAACCGTTTTTTTGAAATCAGCACTCCGAAAAGTGGAGGATCGAAGGATAGAGCTGAATGCCAAGCACAGGACATGAAGTTGGTTCTCTCCTGTGTCTTGGCCCCGATGAGCACGACCGTGTACGGGTAGAAATATTGGAATTTGGCAAACTGTGTTTTGATTGTTTTTTGAGTCATCTATTTTAATCCTTCGATTTTCTGGGCATTCTTGAGCAGCCATTCTTGGGTGAATACATGTTCTCGACCCAAGCCCGTATGTTTTTCCAGCTGATCTTTGATCGCTCCATCCGGAACAAGAGAAAGGAGTTTTTCGTATTTAGAAATCAAATCCGATTCAGCAGGGATCAGGGTTTCCAGCGCTGATAGACGGTCTTCTTCGGGATAGATTGAGGGCATCGGGGATACCGTGCGCTCAACACCGTCAGAATCCTTTTCGGCATTTTCGATCTGGATGACATCTCCCATCTTGATCAATATCCCACCGTTTTTATCCCAATTCTTCATGTGGTCTATCGCGTTTTTGAAAAGGCGTTGACTCAAGTCTTGATGCTCAGAGAAAAGGATGACGTATTTGAGGTAACGGTGCATCAGATCGTTTTCTGCTCGCATGATTGCATGAAGGAGCTGGACTTCTTCTTTTTGGGCGTTCTCAAGGTTGGATTGGTGGCACATGGCATCTTCGGCACCTTCTGCCCTCATGGCGTCCATCATGGCCACAAATTGGTCAGAATGACGAACCTCATCATAAGAAATATTGAGCACCATGTTTTGGATTTTTGGGAAAGCTCCCTCTTCGAATTCTGCTGATTGATAGAGATTTGTCACCAAATCTTCGGTTTTTTTGTCCCTTTCCAAGTTGTCCATGATACGTGGGTACCGGATAACCCCATCCGTTTCGAAAGATGGTGTTCCTCCCATTTGGTTGATGATACTCCCCAGCTGGAGCGAATGGTATATTTCGTCTATTCCGATTTGGATAGTCTGGGCGCGCACTTCTTGACGGCGTTTTAAAATGGGATCTTGATAAAAAAATTTGCCTTTCGGGAATGAGTAGGCATGAAACAGATATTCAAAACTCACGGCCCATTCATGTTCAAGAGCGACGTTCAAAAGCTTTATCGCATCTTCCGTTGATTTGATGTTTTTGATATTTTCCATGATTCCTCTTGATTTGAAGGGGAATTATAATTTTTTTTCAAGGAAAATAAAAGGATTTTAAATATCACCCTTGAAATCATCTCTGGGGGTGATTGACGGGAATTCTATCCTGTGTCACCATCACAGTGGTATGAAACCGTAACGACGCTATTTCATTCCTCATCCAAGGCTGCGTCGAGGTTTTGAAAAGGAAGAGGGGGAGGATTCCTCTCCCTTCTTCCCCCTCCTTGATCTTTTGCTTACCCGAGGCACAATAAGTCATCAGTGTGGGTGCATTATTGCAGATCGGGTTCGAAATTTGTATCGATCGGGCGGCCCTCTTTCGTGTATCGAAGAAAAAGATGAATATCCCTTTCTTCAATAATGCATCTTTTTTTATCCTGTTGCTGCCATTTGATAAGGCGCATGATATTTTTGTCGATTTCGATACAGGTAATCCCGTTTGTGTAGCCGCAACACCCGTCGTTGAAATAACACGGAACCGGCCTGTTGTTGCCCGGCTCGAAAGACTTCGGCATTTTTCCAGACCGGTGGATTAGGATTTTTTCTATCTCGATCTTTTTTTCATGGATCTGTTGTTCTATGACTTTTTTTTCTTCCTGGGTAGCTTGCTCTGACGCTTTTTCCAGCCGACGAATATCTATCAGAAGGCGGTCGAAATGGGTCATCGACCCAAAGATGGCCCGGTGTGTGTGGCCGCAAATCAACAGAACCTTATTTTTTTTTGCCCATTGGTAATAATTCAATTCCAGGTCATCACGGATCCGAAAGTTTTCAGCCGGACCGTCCACACCGATATGCAGCAATTTTTGCACTGTTTTCCAGATGAAATGCACAGCCAATCGACTCAGCTTCCAGACCTGATCTTCAAAGAACCGCCCTTGGTGCCCATGAATCAAGAAAATATCCTCGTTCAAACAGAGTCCCTCTCTATGTTCCACGTTCTCCAGCAGATTGTTCTTCCAAGTTTGACTGTGCTTTTTGAATCTGCGCAGCGTCACCTCTTTGTCGTGGTTTCCCCATATCCTTATTTTCTTTTTATCCGGAGTCTCCGGGGCCATTTCGATTTCCTGTTGGATGGTTTTCCTGTAATGGGAGAGAATTTGTTCGTACTGGTTTTCCCAGAGTTCCTCATTGTCCCCCAATACGATCAATGAATACCTCTCTTTTTTATAGAAGAATAAGGCTGAGGTGTAAAGTTCTGTGTTTTTCTTGAAGTCATCGGCTGGGCTGGCATCGCCTTTATGGTGATCCGAGAAAAAAACAAAACGGTCTTTTTCAAAATCGATCGGGATTTTGTTTTCAGGTTTTTGGGCATTTTTGTAGATTCTGTCGAACTTTCTGCTCATTCTTTTGCGTGACATGTGAATCCCTCTTATAGAAGTTTTCAAATCATAACAAAAAAAAGTGGCCTGTGCTACCTGGATTCTTCAAGGATATCAACGGCTTTAGCCTTTTGGACGAATCGTTTGCTTTTTTTGAACAAACGGTGTAAATAGTCTGAAGAATTAAACCCCGAACAAAAAATCGATGGAAAAGATAGTTCCCCGTTTGAGAACAGACATAGATATCATTCCCACCTCTTACCAGGGAGAAAACGTGTTCCTCGTCAAGGATTTATTGGGTCTTATTCCCCAACCTGTTTTGCTTCGGGGGGCGGCACTGCAGGTCATTGGATTGATCGATGGAATGCGGAACATCCAGGATATTCAAGCAGAGTTGATGCGTCTTCAAGGAGGAGTTTTTGTCAGATCTGAGGATGTTGAAGATATGATATCCCAACTCGACAAGATTTTTCTGATAGATAGCCAAAATTATAGACAGGAAAAAAAGAGGATCGTAAAGGAATATATGCAACACCAAACCCGCGAGGCTTGCCTTGCCGGGAGGGCCTATCCTGATAAACCGGATGAGCTCACTCCCTATATCCAGTCCATCCTTGACACCGAGAATGGGCAGCCCGCTGTTCTTGAACGGTAACAAATATCAGCTGTTGTTGATCCGCATATAGATCTCTATGTCGGGAAAAAAGGCTATGCTAAGGCATACC
>DAOWCB010000091.1 GCA_030633795.1 Candidatus Aminicenantota bacterium
AACGCCAGTATCCTTAACCACGATGGTGTATCTATCCAATTTGTTAGTTAAATGGACCTGAATTTTTCCAGATTTGCCATCGGGAAAAGCATGTTTGAAGGCATTCGAGACAAGCTCATTGATGATCAATCCACATGGGATGGCTTTATCGATGTCCAGATAAAACTCACCCACATCCAGCTCTAATCGGATCTTTTTTGCATTCCGGCTGAACATGGAGAAAAGATGATTGGTGATCCTTTTGATGTAATCTGAAAAATTAATCTTATCCAAATTTTCGGATAGATACAACACTTCGTGGATGAGGGCCATGGACTTGATCCTGTTCTGAGCGATTTCAAATGTATCCTTCAGTGTTTTGCTTTTGATAGATCTCGATTGCAATCTAAGCAAACTGGAGACGATCTGCAGATTGTTTTTCACCCGATGATGGATCTCCCGCATCATCGCCTCTTTTTCTCTAAGGGAGGCCTTGATCTCATCCTCAGCTCTCTTTTGATCGGTGATATCCGACATCACACCCTGAACTCCTAAAAACCGATCATTCAAAAAGATGGGCCGTCCGGATGATCGGATCCATTTGAGGTCGCCTGATTTGGTTACAATCCGACACTCACTTGTCTCTGGAGTTCCCAAAATATTTTTCTTAAATTGCTCCTGGATATGCTGCACATCATCTTTGAAAACAAACTGCACAAATTTTCTACCTGTAATCTCTGATGGATTATAACCGCTGAGCATTTTTGCAACTGGGCTGATATAGGTGATGATGCCATTTTCATCCGTGGCGTACAGAACCTCGTTTGTGTTTTCCACCAGGTGGCGGTATTTCTCCTCCGATTTTTTTAATGCCTCCTCTGCCTGCTTGCGTTCGGTAATATCCGTGATGATTCCGAGGATGGCGCTTTCGCCCCCAAAGCTGATAAGCTTGGTCGTGACAATGGCATCGATCCTTTTTCCTGTTTTTGTTATCAGGGAATACTCATAGGGAGGCACATCTTCTCCCATCATATGTTTTTGCAAGTTTGTTTTGATGACGCCGATAGAATCAGATGCGATGAGGGTAATAAAATCAAAATCAGGAGAGTAAAATTCTTCCCTTCCGTATCCCATAACCTCTTCGCTTTTTTGATTGGCATACACGATACGGCCCTTTTTGTTGATAAAGATCATATTCGGTGATTCTTCGGCCAGCATTCGGAATTTTTCTTCGCTCTCTTTTATGGCTTCCTCGGCACGTTTGCGTTCTGTGATATCTCTCGCAATTCCCAAAACCAGAGTCTGATCCTTGATTTTCACAGGATGCGTGCTGATGCCCACCATGACCTTGGTGCCGTCTTTCCGATGGATTCTAAACTCATCGGGTCCAGTGGAAATTCCCTTTGCGTTTTTCACCAGGAGTTTGGCTGCTTTCGGGATTTGTGATGGAGGCAACATCCTCAACTTCAAAAAACTTTTTCCGATGAGCTCCTTTCTTTTATAGCCGGTCAACTTTTCAGCCATCTTGTTGCCGTCGATAAATTTCCCCTTTAAATCGCTCAAGTAATAGGCATCGGGAGCAGATTGGAAGAGGATCTTGAACCGCTCTTCACTCTCTCGGAGGGCTTCTTCTACTTGCCTGCGTTCCGTGACATCACGGGCAAAAATAGAGACTCCGGTTATTTGCTTCTCCTGCCGAATCGGGTTGAAAGATGTCTCTGTGTTAATGCATCTGTCCCCCACTTGGAACTCATCTTCCACAGTGAAATTCTCGCCTTTAAAGGCCCGTTCATAACGTCTGATCCAAATTTTGCTTATCGCGGGAGGTACACAATCGGTTATTTTCGTTCCCTCTTTGAGATCGATTCCGAATGCAGCGGCAAATTCTCTCTTAAAATAGGAATTGATGGTGAGAATCCGATAAGCCCTATCTACCGACCAAATAGCGTTTTTGGCGTTTTCGATCAGAGCATGCAGATTAGCTTGGCTGTACTTGTATGCCTCTTTTTCCTCCTTGCACTTCTCCTCGAATTTCTCCAACTCCTTGATTTTCCGCGTCAGTTCTTTGACTTTGTCTGTGAACTGTTCTTTTTTCTTTTCCTGGGTTTTCATTCTTTTATATTTCACTTGTCTTATATTTGACATTGCTGCCGAAACTTTTGGCCCAAAAAAGAGCTATAGTAAGGTGCCATTACATCCATAATGTAAAACCTATGTAAAATTTGAGCAATCCCCCTTAAAGAGGATTTTAAGGGTGATTTTTTTTGGATGGCTATCGTCTCAAAAGATGAGCTATCAAAAAAAAATTATGATTGTTGTTGTTCTGAGAAGAACTAAAAAGTATATTCCAGGCTAAGGATGATTCCCAAATACGTAAAGGAATTGACGAACAACCTTTCTGCACGGACAATCTTCCCAGTCTCCGCATATATTAGATAGTCGAACTGTTCGGGACCCCTATACAAGATTTCGTTAAAACCATATTCTCTCCGCCAGACCGTCCCGCCGACCCCTCTGAAGTTGATGCCGATCTTGGGAGTGATCTGGTACTTGGCACCCAGGCCGAGCTTTACTATGTTGCCGCTTTTTTCGGGTCCAAGCCGCGTTCTGTAATAAAACCGCTCTTCATCACCGCTCGTAAAATAGTACCCGATCCCGGCAGAGATATATGGTCGTATTTTTTCATTGTATCGAAGAGTCAGGGTATACAGGATGGATGCCGGGATAGAGGACAAACTCCAAGTTTCCTTGAATGGTTCTTCGATGTGATTGATCTCTATGATTTTTCCATCAGATTCAGGGTGACCATACCACTTCAAATCGGAATTGTAGCTGGCTCTTTGGTGATCGAATTCCAGCTGAAATCCGAATCCGCGCCAGGGGAAATATTGAACATAGAGATTAAAAGTGTTCATCAAATTCAGTTGCTCGCTGAAGTATATCAATTTGGAATGGTATACTTCGTAAGTTTTCAATCCAGAATCGAGAAAAAAAGAATATCCTCCGCCTATTCCAACGATGATCGGCCCCCTCTTTTTTGCAGCATGAGAAAAAGAAGGAACAATTGCAAGGGAAAATAGCATAAAAACGAAAGGAAGCCCCTGTATCTTTTTCATTACCTGCAGCGTTGCCAGTCCGAGTCACTGTAGGAATGCTCCAGTTCTCTCCATAGGTCTTTTGGTTTGCAGGTCATGATTACCAAATCCTGAGGTTCATCCGCTTGATCCCAAACATAATTCGGGATGACGGTTTCTTTGTGGAATCCAAGTTTTTTGCAAATATTTATAGCGCCTTTCTGAGGTTTCATCATTTTAACGACGATCTTGTCGACATCCTTTTTCATGGCTAGAGAATGGAGTTCCCTGAACATGAGCATGCCGAGTCCTTTTCGCTGAAAAGGCCTGGCAACAATAACACGGAGCTCCCCTTGATGTTTGCGCCATTCTTCTTTGAATATCTCGAACATCCCATCTCCGATTATTTCGTCATCATGCAAAGCTAAAATACGAAAAAAAGTCCCTTCCTCGTTTAATTTCATCCGTTGCTCGACCACCTTCCTTTTTGTGACATCCACCTTAAGGTATACTCTATCTTCCACAGGAAGAGAACGATAAAATTTCATCAATTTATCGAGATACTCATAATGCAGATCTCTGATCAAAACTTTTGTCCCATCTTTTAAGGTTTCTCTCTTTTTTCTCATTGATTAGACCTCCAGAATATTTCTAACACAAATCCAACCCAATTTCCTTATACCTTAATCTTAGGTGAATTGTTAAGAAGGGTCAATAACTCTACTACGCCTTGTCACACAGACGTGTAGGCGAAATGGCAGCCCAGCTTCCACGCAAATAGATGGATCGTTTTTTCTTATTCCAGAACGAATATGTTTTTTTCCGCGCAAATATCCTTGAGAATCTTAGGCCAAACCGTGACGCTGACTTCGCCAAGATGGGCTTTTTTCAGGATGTACATGAACGTGCGAGATTGGCCGATTCCTCCACCGATCGTGAGAGGAAGCGTACCGTTTATGATCCCCTGGTGATAAGGGAACTGGAGAAAGTCCAGCTGGCCGCTCATCTCGAGCTGTTGTTTGAGAGTCTCAGCATTCACCCGGATGCCCATGGAGGTTAGCTCATGCCGGCGTTTTGTCACATGATTCCAGACAAGGATGTCTCCATTTAGACCATGCATGGGTTTTCCATCTTTTGATGTCGTGGGGGTGATCCAGTCATCATAGTCCGCGGCTCTCATTTCATGCGGAAGACCATCCGCCAGAGGGTAACCCACGCCAATGATAAAAATAGCAGGATATTTCTGAATAATCTCTGTCTCACGCTGCTTCCTGGGAAGGTCGGGGTACATTTCGAGAATTTCTTCAGCATGCAGAAAAATCAGTTCCTCCGGCATGTTGGGGTATTTATCTGTCTTAAGTTGGGGAAACATCTCCTGGACATGAAGCTCCGCTCCTACGAGAACCTTCCAGATCTTCTTAACGATGCCGGTCAAGAAGTCCACATTACGCTGATCTTTTGTGATAACCAGCTCCCAATCCCACTGATCCACATAAGCACTGTGATCGTGATCGAGGAAGTAGTCTTTTCTTACCGCTCTCATATCAGTGTTGAGGCCTTCGCCGACACCCATCCCAAATTGTTTTAATGCCACACGTTTCCACTTTGTCGCAGCTTGCACGACCTGAGCATCGACCGGGTTTTTGTCATAGTCATTGGAGATGTGAAACTGAATAGGCGTCCGAGAGCCATCTCGGTCCAGCATATCATTCACACCACTCTCGATATCCACGATCAATGGACATTGCACCAACTGCAGGTTGAGCTCTTTCGCCAAGTTATCCTCGATGTACTCTTTCACCGCATACACGGCAGTCATGGTATCTCTTCGATCCAAAAAAGAGTTGTAGTCGGTAGGTAGAATTTTCTCCAGCTCAGTATAATTGCCGATACCTGGACCTGCCAAATCTGCTTTCTTATCATACATTTCAGACATTCAATCACCTCATAATAGAATAATTTAATTTAATTTTATGAAAGGGAGACCTGTAATCTATAGTGTTTCCAGACTTTTGTCAAGAATTCTCAGGGTGTTAGAAAAAAGGATGAAACAATAATTGAGAATGGGAATGCGAGAGGTTTTTCCGGCCAGCTAGTGATTCAAATGAGAAAGGGATTTTTGTTCTGAAATGCGGCATTGATTCTTGCCACTCTGTTTGGCCTTATAAAGCATCGAGTCCGCCTGAATGATGAGATCTGCCTTGTTCGAGGCTTCTTCGGGAAAAATAGCAATGCCCATGCTCACCGTGGGATTTCCCAGCTCTATCGACTTTTCGGGGAAAAACTCATGGGACGTGTAAGCCTTATGGATTCTATTTGCGATAATGATGGCATTCTCTCTTTGGACATAAGGCAAAACCACGGCAAATTCTTCTCCTCCATAACGAGCGGCAAAATCCACCTCTCGAATACTGTTTCTCACCACCTGTCCCATCTCTCTCAAAATGGCATCTCCGGCTGAATGTCCCAAAGTGTCGTTATATCTTTTAAAGTTATCTACATCGATCATGATCAAACTCACTGGGAATCCCTGCTCAAGAGCCCGTTTCAGTTCATACCCTAAAAATTCCTGAAAATAGCCATGGTTATAAAGACCCGTGAGCCAATCCAACTGAGATCTGCCCAAAGCATCATGATAATGGGTTCGAAGGCTGTCCATATGGACTTTTTTTTCTAAGAGTGTCTTTACCCGCGCTTTGAGTTCTCGCCCGATGATAGGTTTAACCAAAAAATCATCCACACCAAGCTCAATCCCTTTTATCTTGCTCTCGAGATCATCAAGACAAGTCACAATTACCACCTGGATGTTCTTGTGATTTTTCTTCAAACGGCGGCATATTTCGAAACCATTCATATCAGGGAGAAGAATATCCAGGAGAATCAAATCTATTTCCTTCTGACGGATAGTGGAAAACACGTCTTTGCCGTTTTTGACCGTAGTCAGTTGAAAACTTTCTTCCTCCAAAGCATTTTCGATGATTTTGGCATCCACCTCCGTATCTTCTACGAGAAGGATCTGTGGCATTTCTTCTTCTTTTATCTCGACTTCTTCCTGCTCTTTGGGCATGACTCCAAAACTTTTCCCAGAAAGCGTCCTAATCCTTAGTTGATCCCGGTATTC
>DAOWCB010000330.1 GCA_030633795.1 Candidatus Aminicenantota bacterium
GTGCCCTGTCATTTCTTCGGAGAGATCGATTTTTCTATCCGGGAGATCGAGGAAGAAATCAGGAAAAATTTCCGAGGGGAGCTGACGATCCCGGAAGATTTTTCCAGGCTCCCCCTTATAAAAAAAATGTGAAATATTGAGCAAAACTAGATTATTCACGGGCCGAGATTGCTTCACTACGTTCGCAACGGAGGATCGGCTCGCCGCGTTTCCCATAAGGGTAAAAAATGCCGATCCGCTCTACCCCAACATTAAGGTGTACATAAGCTTGAAAAATGGTATTTTTGTATAAGAATTATGTCATTGGCATTTTTATGGATAATTTAGTTTAAGAGGTGATCATGAAATGGTTCTTTTTCATACCCATGGTTTTGTTATTAGGGTTAAGTTTCTCCTGCCAAACACAATCAAAGAACGCGATGGCCGACATCGTCTTTCTTAACGGTGTCGTGTGGACGGTAAATCCGAATCAGCCTAAAGCTGAGGCTTTGGCTATCAAGGGAAACAGGATTCTTAAAGTTGGGTCTTCATCTGAAATGGAAAGAGTAACCGGAGATTCGACCAAAGTGATAAACTTGGAAGGAGCATTTGTCATGCCTGGCTTCTCAGACTCTCACACCCACTTTCTCGACGGGGGATTTTCCCTGTCAAATGTGCAATTGAGGGAGGCAAAGACTCCAGATGACTTTGCCTCCCGGATCGAATATTTGGCCCAAGAGCTGGGGGAGGGAGCCTGGATCCTCAATGGAAATTGGGATCATCAGCAGTTTGATCCGCCAGAATTGCCAAAAAAGGAATGGATCGATCCTGTGACTCCCAACAATCCTGTCTGTGTGAATCGTCATGATGGTCATATGGTTCTCGTGAACAGCGTTGCGCTGAAGATTGCCGGAATCTCGAAGGACACCCCTACGCCGGATGGGGGTGAAATTCTCAGGGATCCGCGGACGGGAGAGCCGACGGGAATTTTGAAGGATACGGCGATGGACCTAGTTACGGAGCATATTCCAGAGCCCACTCTTGAGGAAAAGATGGGGGCCATCGAGGCGGCCTTGAAGCGTGCCAACAGTTTTGGTGTGACTTCGATTCATGACATGTCCAATACATCGAATTTTGAGGTTTACAGGGAGCTTTCGGATCAGAAAAAACTGACTGCCCGCCTGTATGTGTATATTCCCATTTCTGCGATCGATCTTTTAACCGGACCTGAAAAGAGAGCTTTTCCGCAAAACGACTTTCTGAAAATTGCCGGACTCAAGGGTTTTGTGGACGGATCCCTGGGCTCCTCGACAGCGCTTTTTTTTGATTCGTATTTGGATGATCCGTCGAAACGAGGCCTGTTGGTCGCGGATATGTTCCCGGAAGGGATCATGGAGAAAAGACTGACGGCAGCCGATCAGGCAGGTCTGCAGGTAGCCGTTCATGCTATCGGAGATGAAGCCAATCATATCATTCTGGATCTTTTTGAAAAGGTCATGGAAAAAAACGAGAAAAGGGATCGGCGTTGGAGGATCGAACATGCCCAGCATCTTATCCCAGAGGATTTTGAACGGTTTGGAAAGCTCCGTGTTATCGCTTCTGTTCAACCCTATCATGCCATCGATGATGGCCGTTGGGCAGAGCAAAAAATCGGCAGGGAAAGAAGTCGTCACACCTATGCATTCCGATCCCTTTTAGAGAGTGGGGCTGTTTTTGCCTGTGGATCGGATTGGCCTGTTGCTCCGATTAATCCGCTGACCGGGATTTATGCTGCGGTCACACGCCGGACTTTGGACGGCAACAATCCCGATGGATGGTTCCCTGAACAGAAAATCTCGATGGAAGAGGCCATCAGGGGATACACGCTGAATGCAGCTTTCACTGAATTTGCCGAACACCTCAAGGGATCTTTGGAGGAGGGAAAATTGGCCGATGTTGTCATTCTCGATCAGAATCTTTTTGAAATCTCCCCCGAGAAGATTTTAGACACCAAAGTCGTTATGACTGTCCTCGATGGAGAAATTGTGTATAAAAATTAAATACTCACGATGATTTATCTTTATTTTGCCGCGTTTATTGTTGCTTTTGCTATTCTGTTCAAGAGCGCTTCTTATTTTGTAGACGGGGCGTCAAGTATCGCACGCATATTGAATGTTCCCAAGCTGTTGATAGGAATTGTCCTGGTGGGCCTGGGGACAACAGCCCCTGAGTTTGGTGTGACCCTGATCGCAGCAATCAGGGGGAAAGGAGGACTCGCCATTGGTAACGCCATCGGTTCTGTTATCTGTGATGATGGAGTTGCCCTTGCATTAGCGGCGATCGTAGCTCCGGCCGTGATCTTTGTCAATTGCCGCATCCTTAAAATGGCGGGATTGTTTTTGATTTCTATCGATGTGTTGGCCTATGTTTTAGCCCGAGACGGGAGGCTAGGTAGGATTGAAGGATTTTGTCTTGTTTTGATTCTCTGTCTTTATTATGTTTTTATCATCCGGAACCAGCGGCGGAATCAATCTCGTCAAGACAAAAAGGGGATCGACTCAACCTCTCCTGAACGCGTTACAGGCCAGATAGACAAAAACTCTTTAAAGCGGCCTGTCAAACTTTTCCTGTTGGGGTTAATCAGCGTGGCCTCGATGAGCTTTGTTGTTGTGGAGGCGGCAATAAAAATTGCTCAGTTTTTTGAAATTTCTGAAATCATCATCGGATCGACGATCGTGGCCATCGGAACCTCACTTCCCGAAATAAGCACCTGCATCACGGCTGCCTTGAAGGGGGAGGGAGAGATTGCGGTTGGGGATATAATCGGGGCTGACA
>DAOWCB010000230.1 GCA_030633795.1 Candidatus Aminicenantota bacterium
AATGGCTATTTTAGGGCTTTCATGGCGTTCTGGAAGCGTTTCGTTCTCGAATTATTTTTAGCAGGCATCGATTTGATCGCAGATATTTCCTTTTGAACCCTCCCTATCCTATCTTTCGCGGATGGATGGGTCTTGAACCACCCTTTGTCCGATTCCGTCGAGGTGTGGTCGACCATGGTGCCCAGAAAGTCCAAAAGACCATTGGCATTATACCCGGTCCTCGCCGATGTTTTCACCGAAAGCTTATCTGCCTCGTATTCATACTTGCGATCATACCCTCTTACGATGAGCTTTTCGGCGACATCGCCGAGCGTATCTTCAAAAATATCCGTCAACTGGGATAACCGTTCGGATGTGTACCTTTTGGCGGCTTCTGCGCCGATAATCCGGAAAGCATCGATCAACCGTGATTTTTTTATGGATTGAAGCCCATGTTTGGCGCTCACATGTCCAACCTCGTGGGCTAAAATGCAGCCGAGCATCTCCTCATCCTGGCATCGTTTTAAAAGCCCTTTGGTGATGAAGATAAATCCACCGGGAGCGGCCAAGGCATTGACCTCCTCGTTATCCAGGATCAAAAAGTGATAACCGGCATAGGTTTCTGGGTGGTCACAGTGAATCACGACGGCATTTCCCACGCGATTGACGTATTTTGTCAAAGCGTCATTTTTATAGATAGGATACTGAGAAAGAATCAAGGCTGACACAGCCCGTCCGATATAATATTCCTCCTCTTCCGTGATCTCGGCAAAAGATTTCCGCAGAGCCTTGGTGGTCTTTTCGACCGTTTCCACATCGCTGGTGCTGATTTTTCCTCCGGTTAAGGCCCCAATATTTTCCTTTATCGTCTGGCAAGTCATAAAAAGTGTTGCCAGAAAAACAAGTCCGCCCAACACGATTACAAACCGAGTTTTTGGATTTCTCATCGGGCCCCTCCGAATTCTGCCAGTTTGCCATCCATCAGGAATCTCCGGAGCTCATCGGATGTAACCTTGATTCTAAGCATTCGATCCACTTCACCAAAACTCATCCCCCTATTCCGGGATTTGTACTCGTCCTCAACCTGTTTGTTGAATCCCTTTCCAGCCAGGGCCACTTCATCGGCTGTCGCGCTTGTCTTCAAGGATTTATCCATCGCAGCGACAGTAAATTTTCCCGCTTGGACCGCCTGAGAGTGAATCCATCCCTCAACACCCTTCGATGTTCTCACCTTGAACCATCCGGCTTGTGATGAGATCTGCGTGACGCTTTCCCCCGCGCTGAGAGTGGCCACAGGAGGGGAATAAAATTTGGGTTCCTTACGGACGTATGTGGTCTTGACCTTAACGATCAAGGTCTCGGCAAGCAGCAAAGCAACACACACGACCGCCAGACCGATAAAAAGCAGCTTGAAACGAGACGTTTTGCTCATTGATGCCTCCTTCAAAGTAGTTGATCCATTTTATCATGAATTTCGATTAGTTTTTCCTTTACAAGACAATTTCGTTTTATCGGTTTGTCGTTTTTTATGGCAATGTGAAGGGCTTTATACGTTCCGACTATCACACACAACTTTTTCGCTCTTGTTAGCGCAGTGTAGAAAAGATTCCTTTGAAGCATGATAAAGTGTTGTGTCATGAGCGGCATCACAACGGCCTGGTATTCGCTTCCCTGTGACTTATGGACAGAGATGGCATATGCGAGCGTGATTTCATTCATTTCCTCGCGTTCATACTTAATAATTCTCCCATCATAGTCCACAAACAATCTGTAATTTCGCCGGTCGATGTCCACAACGATCCCAATGTCCCCGTTGAACACTTCCTTATCATAATTGTTACGGACCTGCATGACTTTGTCATGGATCCTTATTTCGCGGTTTCCTAGTTTGAGGCCCTCCTGGTATTTATTCAGTCGCCTTTGCAACTCTGTATTCAGGTTGTCCACACCGATAATTCCGCGATACATCGGGCTGATCACTTGGATGAAGGGAGAGAGCGCTTTGATGCCGAATCTCTGCGGGATGCTGTAGCCACAGAGCTTGATGATTGTGCTGAAGGCTTTTTTGTCATCATTCTGAGGGATGAAATAAAAATCGGCATCCTTGACCCCGCGAGGCGGTTGGACCAGAGACAGGCCTTGGTTGACAAGGTGGGCATTTTTGACGATCAGACTGTCCTTTTCCTGACGAAAAATCTCATTCAGCGTGACAACGTCGACCTTCTGGGACTCGATGATATCCCTCAAAAGACATCCCGGCCCTACCGAAGGGAGCTGATCCTTGTCTCCGACAAGAATAAGACGCATCCACTCCGGGACAGCCTTCAACAGATAGTACATAAGCGGTAAGTCCACCATAGAGAACTCATCGATGATCAAGGCATCCCCGACCAACGTATAATTTTCATTCCTCCTGAAGCTTCCCTGTTTTGGCATAAACTCCAGGGTTCGGTGGAGTGTTTTGGCAGGTTTGCCTGTCGCCTCAGACAGCCTTTTGGCTGCTCTGCCGGTGGGAGCTGCCAACAGCACCTCCCTTCCCCATTTTTGGAAGATATTCACAACAGCCTTGATGATGGTGGTTTTCCCTGTTCCTGGTCCTCCTGTTATGACCAACATCTTTTTTTTGAAACTCTCCTTGATGGCCAGCCTTTGTGCTTCAGAAAACTGAATATCCAGACTTCCTTCCACATCTGCAAGAGCTTTCGCCACATCAAACGGAGGAGTGAGAAACGGTACCCTGAACAATTTGTGGATGTTTTGGACGACTTCCTGTTGGGCATCATGAAAAAACGGCAGATAAATCGCAGCATCGGAATCCAATTCCTCAACAATAACCAGGTGTCGTTTTTTGAGAGAATGTAGAGCCAGATCAAAATCTTCTTCCTGGACATTTCCCAACTCGGTTATGCAGTTTGACTTCAGATCTTTCTCAAGAGAAAAAATGTGGCCTTGCTCATTATCCTTTTCCAGCAAATACCGGATAAAGGCCTTGATCCTTTCCGGAGAGTTTGGATCCAACCCCAACTTCAAGGCCATCTGGTCTGCCGTTTTAAACCCAACACCCCAAATATCATGGCAGGCCTGATAGGGATTCGTTTTCAAAACGTGAAAAGACTTTTCTCCGTAGTGACGGTAAATTTTAGTTGCCAGTGTGGTCGATATGTTGTGTTCCTGAAGAAATATGATGAGTTCACGGATGTCCTCGTGCTCAGCCCAGGATCTTTTGATCTCACGGAGTTTCACAGGACCAATGCCTTCTACCTCTTTAAGTTTGTTGGGATTGTTCGTCAGGATATCTATCGTTCTGTCCCCGAACTTCTGGACGATGCTCTTGGCTAAGACCGGGCCGACACCCCAGATCAATCCGGAGGAAAGGAATTTTTCGATTCCCCTCACTGACGAAGGAAGGACAGGCAGGAAGCTCTCCACCTTAAACTGTTTGCCGAATTTAGGATTGATTTCCCACTTCCCTTTTATCTTCAGCAGTTCTCCTGCAGAAAGAGGGGGGAAAGAACCGATAACATTGATGGTGTCTCCATCGGGAAGAGAAAATTTGCAGACTGTATAACCTGATTCAGGGCTGTAGAATACGATTCGTTCTATGCTTCCTTCTAGTAGTTCCAACTCACCCATTACTAGCCTGAACTATTCATAAAAAACGT
>DAOWCB010000255.1 GCA_030633795.1 Candidatus Aminicenantota bacterium
CCCGAATTGAGAAACCTTATAAGCAGATTCCAAAGGCCCCGTCCAAAAGCTGAATTCCAGTTTTCGCGGAATTCCCCTTCCCAAGTTCAATCCCCATGTTTTGCCCTCTCCCGGTTCGTACTTGATACTGCTGAGCTCGACGGCAAATTCTGCTGTCCAGCCAAAATCGGTTCTCTGTGCCGCAGATTTCCATATCCCATCCCAGGTAGAATCATTCGTTCGACCGTTATCCGTGATTCGGCCGTCCCACTGGGTTCCCAACAGGTTTGTGCACACAAAATAGCAAGTTCTTCGGTCGTGAAATGTATCGAGAAGAACATAAACAGAGTCATCCGCCTTCAAGTCGGCATCTCTCTTGGTCATCCGAGCCGCAATTTTTTCCGGTTCTTTGTCATAACACCAAAAGCCAAAATAGATAAACCTGTCATCGAATAAAATTTTAACAACAGTCCGTTCTGAAACAGGATTTCCCTTTTCAGGTTGCAGCTGGATAAAATGACTTGCTTCAGGAGCTGATTCCCAAATCAGTTCATCCAAAAGGCCATCCACTTTTATCGGGGAATCCGTTTTTGTCCCCAACACTTCTTTGGATTTCCACTGCCCCATGAGGAATGATGAAAACAGGAACACGCAAATGAACATGGATATTAGTTTTTTCATTTTTTTTGCTTAAATAATCTGACAATGTACCACATACTGGTTAACAGGACAATGCATTTATCCTGTCTTCGAGAGAGGAAACGTGGAAACTTGTTTATTCTTTTTCCCTCGACATGTTCTTCGTTTGTTTCTTCTTTAAATCACGAATATTCAACCCAATCGACAAACACAAAGCTGCAATCAAAAAAGCGACAGCAAAGATATCCACAAGCGCACGGCTGACATCCAATCCTGTTAGCTTCTCGACAAGGAATTCCAGATAAGAAGTCGAACTATCATACAGACCCAGTTTCATCCTCACCTGCCAGTGCCAATCCGTGCAGGGACAATACCCGAAGCCATACCAAATCCCAAGAAAAAACCAGGAAAACGCCGTAAAAACAATAAGAATCAGATTGGCCAATCTCGTCTTTTTCCAAATCCACCCAAAAACGATAAACAGGATGATGCAGGTATGGAACACAAAGAAAAAAATATTCAGAAAGGCGTCCATGTGCTTTTTTTATATCAATATTTTCATGCCCTAGATCTGTTACTTGAGACTTTTTAGAGCCTTTATAAACACACGGCGCATTCTAATACCTTGGATTTCGCCAGACGCAGCATCCAGAGCTTTGAAATCATAACCTTTTTTCTTTTTAAAATAACCTACCCAGAAAGGATAATAGATTTTCCTTCCTTCCGATATCTCCTCAGCCCTAGGATGACTGCGTGTCCGCAATCCATGTTCCAACAGGATTCCTTTATACTGGTCAAGAGCCATTTTTGCTGCATCGGATGAAGAAATTTCAAAATCACAGGAAGGCGCAGGTGTTTTAAGATCTTTTTCCACATCCAAAGTATCTTCTGCATAAAGCACAGCATGTCCCAACAGACCGTCCACAGATAGAGTCACATTTTGTCTGGGGGAAATACCTCCATTTTTGCCTTTTATTTCCTTTTCGACCATCACATCAAAAAGATAAAAGGGCAGGTACATAACTTCCAATCTTTCGGGAGAATTTTGGCTTTTCCTGAGAAAGAGATTAGACACCAAAGGGAATGATGATTTCCTAGTGGAAAAGAGGTTTTCGGCTTGCTGTTGGGAGATTTTCGATCTGATGAACATATTATTTTCTTCTGCGGCGCTTGTTGGACCTCCCTTTTAAGATAGAAAAGATGCCGGCTGCAAGCAAAAGGCCCGCAGCGATGATATTCGTGACGATCCCGCGCATAAGCGGGACGTTTTCCGTGCCTTTGACAAAAAATGTGGCCAGCAAAACCACTATTCCAAAAAAGAGCCAGAACACGCCCATGATTTCCAAGGGCTCGAAAGTCTGTTTGGATCCTGACTGTTTATCGTTTGATGACATTTGATCCTCCATTTCTTGCCTCAGAAAACGATGTAAAGAACGACCTGAATCCCCAAAAAGATGGTGGCCCAGATTCTCAGGTCCCGCCAACGGCTCTTATCCGGCGCCCCTTCGAAGATAAACCTGGGGGGACGAAACCAGGCCCATATGATCATGCCGACAAAAAACAGGGCCGCGATATATTTTCCTAGAATAAGAGGTAGTCCTTCCAACCATTCCATCATTTTATTCCTCCCCCTCGACTCTCTTTTTCAAGATATCTTGCATGTTTTTGTCCTTCATCACAAGGCCGTAGACCAAGCCTTCCAGCTTCTCGATCGGATCGGGTTTTGTCAAAAGGCTGGCAACGATCGTGATGATTATCGATCCTAAGAAGGACCACCAGGCTATGTACAGAAAGTTCACTTTTGTTATAAAAAACAACGAACTGGAGATGGCCACACCACCCAGGAGTCCGAACAATCCTCCCCATTGATTGGCGCGTTTCCAGTAGATCCCCAGCAGTGTGATGGCAAAGGTCGGCCCCTGGAATATGGACAAAAGTGTTTGCATCGCCACATAAATACCGGGAAATACTTTCGTGACCGGAGCAAAAGCTACAGCCCACAGGACAAAAACAAGGGTGAGGATTCTTCCGACCTTCAGATAATGTTTGTCAGAGGCATCCTTTTTGAAAAATCGCTTGTAGATGTCGCGGGTCCAAAGGGTAGCGGCTGAGTTAAGCGTGGAGTCTACGCTGGAGATGAGGGCAGCCATGAAGGCGGCAAACACCAATCCGGCCAGTCCTGCAGGGAGGAGGTTTTTGATCAGCCAGGGAAAGGCCTTGTCCATGTCTGAACCGATCAAGTCAGGATTGAGGGCCAACGCCAACAAGCCCGGCAGGACGACCAGAATAGGGATGAACATCTTGGGGAGAGCAGCAAACATCATGCCGGCCTTGGCGTCCCATTCGCTGCGTGCACCGAGAGTTCTCTGAATGATGGCCTGATGGCAGCACCACCAAGCTGGTGACAGGACAAGAGCCAGGCCGAAGATCATCCCTAGCCAGGGATAGGTGGGATTGCTCAACGGCAAAAACAGCTTGAAATGATCCGGATTGGCCGGTTTACTAGCTTCCACCAGGCCGGACCATCCTCCCACTGTCCAAAGGCCGAGCACGGTGAGGGCAACTCCACCGATGAACATCACCAGGAGCTGCACTACATCGGTCATGGCAACGGCTGCCAGTCCTCCAGTGATCGTATAGATTCCAACGATCAAGGCTGTAATAAGGAGACTGAATTCCACCGGGATTCCGAGATATTCGTTGAGCATCAGGCCAGAGGCCCAGAAAAAGACTCCCAAGACACAGGCCAAAAAGGCTCCCCAGAGGATAGCTTCGATCACCCGAACCGCCGTGTTGTATCTTTTACCCAGGAATTCAGGGACCGTGTAAACACCGGCTTTCCAGTAATACGGGA
>DAOWCB010000207.1 GCA_030633795.1 Candidatus Aminicenantota bacterium
ATTGATGCAGAACTGGCATAGGATGCCTTGTTCGGAGCTTGGAGGTTTGGGTGGGAGGGAAGAAATTTCTCTGCTTCTTGCGTGAACCGTTTCCAAGTGAAGCCTAGTATCCTCGAAGTGATTCCGAATGCAATCCACACAAGTGTCGATTGGGGAAGAGATGAGATCCGATTCCCTACCGCAGTGGATACATTGGCCCATGGTTATCCTTTATTTCTGTTTCTGAGGATTTGGTGCATTGTCTGTGTCTAATATTATATAATGAGGGCTAAAAAATTCTCAATTTTCAAATGAAGAGAAAAATCTTTTTTCAAAGTAGTACAGGTCACAAGTTATGTGGGATTTTGTCCGATCCCTCCGGTGACAACCGCCGGCCCCTCATCGTCTTGTGTCACGGATTCACCACGAGCAAGGATGGCCGCACCTATGTGAGGCTGGAAGAAATATTGAATCAGAAGATATTTTCGACCTTCCGGTTCGATTTTTTTGGACATGGAGAAAGCGAGGGGGAGTTTGCAGACATAACGATTTCCGAAGCTGTGGATGATGTGCAGAATGCGATCCGGTTCGTGAGGGATTCAGGATATGAACGCATTGGGCTTGTGGGCTCGAGTTTCGGAGGATTTGCCAGTATCCTGACCGCCGGAAAGTCTGATGATTTGTTTGTTTTAGCCTTGAAATCTCCCGTCTCAGACTATCTGGGCCTGCTTATCGCACGAGATCATGATATAGATGTTGAAGCCTGGAGACAAGAAGGGTATATTACGGTCGAGGGGGCAGACGGAAAAAACTTAAGGTTAAACTATTCTTTTTTTGTTGATGCGGAGAGGATACAGGGTTATGCCCTTGCTGAAAATATAAAAGTGCCCACTCTGATTGTCCACGGGGATCAGGATGAGACCGTGTCGCTTGCACAGAGCCAGAAGGCAGCCGATCTCATACCCAATTGCCGACTAGAGATCATCAAAGGGGCAGACCATACATACTCCAATCCTCAACACTTTGAACGCATGCTCGATTTGATTTCTGATTTTGTTGTCTGCAAGGAAGGTCTCGAGGGCCAGCCAAATGAGTGAAGCCCATATATCGCCGCCCAAAACTTTTGGAAGCAAACTGAAGCTGATCGGACCCGGGATCATCCTGGCTGCTGCAGCGATCGGGTCAGGGGAGTTGATCTTGACACCGAGGGCCGGGGCTCTTTTTGGCCTTTCGATCGCATGGATAATTCTTGTATCGGTCGTGTATAAGCTGTTTCTGACCTTGGGATTGGCACGGTACACTATCGCCACTGGAGAGGATATTTTTGTAGGATTCTCCCACATTCCCGGCCCACGCTACTGGTTTGTTTGGGTAATGGGTGTGATCTATTTGTTTGGGGCTGTGGGTTACTCGGGCATCAGCCTTGCTTGTGGGTCTGCCTTGTATGCTCTGTTTCCATCCCTGTCCATGGTGCAATGGGCGGTTATTGTCGTGATTCTTGCCTACGTTCTTCTCCTCAGCGGATCCTACAGACCCGTGGAAAAAGCCGCTTTTGTTTTATCTTTTGTTCTGATCGTTGGTGTCCTGTACAGCCTTGCGGCCCTTCATCCCGATATAGTCTGGTTTTTCAAGGGCGTAGCCCCAAAATTGCCTTCCGGTTCCGGACAGACGGCGGTCAGTTTGCTCGGATGGACAGCAGGCGGAACATCCACTTTGATCTACAGTTTTTGGATTCTGGAAAAAGGGATAGGGAGAGGTAAATCCGAGGAGAAAGATTTCAAAGGATGGCTATCTTTTATCCGCTTGGATACGGGAATTTCCTACTTTCTGATGATCCTGATATCCTTTGCTTTTCTGGTAATCGGCGTTTTGGTGTTGAGTACAGCAGGCACGGATGGAGGCCCCTTAATCCCCGCACGGGAAGAAACCACTTCCGTTCTCTCCCGGCTTTTAACCGTTGCCGCAGGCCCGAAGACAAAATTTATATTCCTTGTGGCGGCCTTAGCCATCCTGTATTCGACAGTGATCGGGTTGGTTGACGGAAAATCAAGGGCGCTCCGCTCCGCCACTAAGATCATCTTCCCGAAATCTAAAAAAATATCCGATATAAACATGTACCGCCTGTACGCCACGCTGATGTGCTTGATCATCTTTGCCTTCCTGTTTACCAAAAGGCCGGTGGTTTTGATCGTCTTGATTTCTGCGGTTGAAGCCCCTGTGCTTTCCATATCTGCAATTATGCTCATCTACTTGATGCACAAAAAACTGCCTAGGCCTATGCGCCCAGGGCTTCTATGGTATGTGGTTATAATAAGTGGAACGATTCTCTACCTCGTTCTCTCGAGTGTAGTGTTGGCCAAGACCGTTTTCGGGCAGTTTTAGAATTCACGGACGAGATGTTTTTCGATCAAGTTTTTGATAATTTCCGCTGTTTTTCGGAAGGAGCTGATGTCTTGGCCATACGGATCTTCAATATCCCATAGAATGAATTTGTCCGCTAAAGTGGGATAACGGTTTTTGAGTGCCTCAAACACATAGGCATCCAGGATGATGATGTGATCAAAAAGGCCGATCTGGATATCTGCAACACTTCTTGATATATGATGAGAAATGTCGATGCCGTAGAGTTTGTGCAGAACTTCAACAGCTTCGTGGATTGCCCCGTTCAAAACCAGAACCAGGCCTGCGCTTTCGATCCTGACTTGTTCTCCCAGGATCAGTTTTGCCAGCCCCTCGGCCATCGGGCTACGGCATGCATTCCCATAACAAACGAATAAAATACTCATTAAGGATCCTGCCCTTTCTTATAGGTATAAAAAATTCTGCAAAAAATCAATTTTTCTGAGAGATATGAGTATACCAATGTATAACCTTTCGTCCTTTCAAAGTATAGGGTAATAGGGAGGAATGAAGTGAGGATCCGTTCTGCTTGCAGGGGAATCGTAGCGACTGCCTAGGAAAAACCGAAATGGTACAAACGTTAGGTTTTAGTGCTGCTATCTTTTTTCCAAACTAAGTAAGGCTGGTTCTCGAACCTGATCATACCACTGTTAGTCGATAGGAAATAAAACGGGAATTCCGCTTTTTGCAGATCGCGATCACGATAAAAAATCGTATACTGCACCCACTCTTTGTCTTGCATTAGTTCTTTTTTGATTTTTATAATCGTGAACTTGTTGCTGTCTCCCTCCTTGGTGTTGAATGTGATGGCTTTCTTTTTTATCTCGAAGGAAGTGTCTTTGTATCGTATGTTCGAAGTCTTCCAAATGCCGATGAGCTCGTCGGATGCTGTGGTGATTTTGCCGCAGTTAATCGTGATTATGGCAATAAGTACAGCAAGGAAAATCACCTGACTTTTTTGTGGTTTACTTATTTTTGAGGAGATCATTTTGGACTCCTTGAGGAAAATTCTGGAGATGAATATTCTTTTTCTTTGCCAGAAAACTTAAAAAAACATCGACCACTGCTGGATCGAGTTGTGTGCCGGAATTGTCTTGGATGAATTTTGCTGCATCCTCAGGTTGTAAACCCTTTCTGTAGGGCCTATCCGCTGTTAGGGCTTCGTATCTGTCGGCAACGGCATAGATTCGGCTGAATTTGCTTATTTCCTTTCCGGCAAGGCCATTAGGGTATCCTGTCCCGTCATAATTCTCATGATGCTGCAACACAATCTGTATGGTGTCTGAGTAGGCTGATATGGGTTCGAGGATTCGAGCCCCCAAACTAGGGTGTTTTTGTATGAGCTGAAATTCTTCCTCGGTCAATTTTCCAGGTTTATTCAGGATTTCATTGGGAATGCCGATTTTGCCGATGTCATGAAGCAGACCTCCTTGCTGGAGGATGTCCATATCCTCCTTTGAAAGTCCCATCTCTTTCCCTATTTCCAATCCGTATTCTGTGACTCTCTCCGAATGTCCGGCTGTCCATGGAGATTTTGCATCGATGGCACGAGCCAGAGCTTTGAGGGTGCTC
>DAOWCB010000064.1 GCA_030633795.1 Candidatus Aminicenantota bacterium
GATTTAGAGTGATCCTTCCCAATTGATAGGCTGTGGGATCTCCCATTTTAAGCGCGGCCCATCCATGCGATGCTTCATGCACGGTGATGGCAAAAAGAATGACGAAAATGCTGATAATTCCTTGCTGAATAGTCATATTACACCTGAGGTCATTTATAGCATATCAACCCCGTCTCGTAAAGCTAGAATCCTTATCCATCGCCAATAGTGCTTGAAAAAAATGTTTTTTTTGACGATGCAGCCCCTTTTTCTGTCAACGCAGCGGAATTTCACAAAAAGGGAAGATTTTGTTTTGTGTGCTGTTGATGTCGAGTTTTCTGTTTTTCTAAATGGTGTCCTGCCTGGTTTTGATGATACTATTTTTATGTGAAATAAAAAACAGTTGTCAACATAATAGTAGTGATATGCTATAGTTAAACCAATACTACGATAATTCCATGACATTTGTAGGGAGGCTTGAATGATAGATGACTTGGATCGAAAGATTGTCCGGGTGCTCAATCAAAACGCGCGCAAAAGCTTCCGTGATGTGGCAAAAGAGGTCGAAACCTCGGTAACCGCCGTGATCAACAGAGTGAAAAAGTTGGAAGAATCGGGATTCATCCAGGGATACATCCCTTTAGTAGAACCAGAATATTTTGGATTGAATCTCATTGCTATCATCGCCCTGCGCATTTCCAAAGGGAAACTGTTGGAAACACAGAAAAAGATCGCCAAAGATACAAGGGTGGTTTCCATTTATGATATTACCGGGGAATGGGATTCCTTTATCATAGGGTATTTCATAGACCGGAAGGATTTGAATGATTTTATCAAAGGTTTGCTTTCTCTAGAATATGTGGACAGGACAGTCACGCATATTGTATTGAATGTAGTGAAAGAGGAAAGACGGATACTCGTCTAACCTGGCTTCCTCATCAGCTTGCCTGACTGTTTGTTTGAAGCTTTTTACTTGACAGCGACATAAGTATTGCCATAATGAATCCTATCTTTCCTGTTTAGGAGGGAATAATGACGGAAAAGATACATAAGGCCATCGGTCATCACTATATCGTGGAAGCCTCCGATTGTGACCCCAAGATCATATCGAGCGTTGAAAAGGTCCAACAGATCTTGGTTAAAGCTGCAGAAATCGCGGGAGCCCAGGTTTGCTCCGTCGCATTCAGCAAGTTTCCTCCACAAGGAGTTACTGGAGTGGTGGTGATTGCCGTATCACACATTTCCGCACACACCTGGCCTGAATTTGGCTATGGGGCCATGGATTTTTACACATGCGGAGATGATGTTGATCCCGAAAAAGGGCTGAATTATGCTGTAGAAGCCTTTGGAGCTTCTTCGGCCCATATAACAGAGATAACACGCGGTCTCGAAGAAGGTGACAGAGAATTCTTTCATAGCTTCGTGACATGGGAAGAGGATATCGGAGAGAACTAAAACAGTAAAGTTTTTTTACATTTTATTCCTTCTTCCCATCTCTTAGAGTGACATCTGATCTTCCCCTGAGATCCTTACTGTAGAAAAATTGCAAAACTCCTCTAATCTATGAAGTGGCATAAAAATTGCTTGATAATCCTCCTATGCAATAGAAATTGCCTGGATTTGCTATAATATAAAAGTGATCAAAACAAAACTTATCAGACTCCTTCTCATTATCTGTGTGTGTTCTGTTATCATTTCCTTCTCTTTTGGTGATCAGGGTGCCCAAGATCTCTTAGACAGGATTGAGAGTTCGTTGGAACAAAAGGATATCGAAGCTTATCTGAATATTTTCGCTCCCGAAATAAGGGAACAAGAAGAAATAGCCCTGCGGGAGAAATTTGAACAGTTCAATCTGGAGAGCGTGACAGTCGTAAAAACACAACGACAGATCACGACCGAAAATGGCATCAGGACATACCTAAATGTGTTGTTTGAAAGTCCAAATGCAGTTGTGATCGAGGTGTGGCGATTGGATCTTGAGAATTCATCGGATCAGTGGCAAATAAAGGAAAAGGAGATCAAAAGAGAGGTCCGGAATTTGTTCAAGATCAGGATCCCCTCAGGCCGAGAGGAGAGGGTGAGCCGCGTGGAAATCAAACATGCGGATATCCAAATCACCTTTCACAATCCGATTGTCTTCTATGACAATCTTCCGGATATTGAAACAGCTCTTTTGGTCATCGGAGAAGGAGAGCTGCATTTTTCTCCTTCTCTACAGAGAGAAAGGCATCAACTGGAGTTGGTGTATAAAAAAGGATATCTTCAGGATCGTCTTAGTTATGTGTTTGTGCGTTGCTCGAATTCCTTGTTTGAAAACAATATCCGGATTGAAAAAAGCCAGGGAAACGGCCTTCCGATCGATCAATCCGAGAAAAACAGAGCCTATTCCCTGTTCGCCAAACACTATCCGCGGTCCTTTGCCGTCGAAAACTCATTGAACGGGAAGCTGCTTTCTGTTATCCCTCAAGGGGAAGAGACTGTCATCGAGTTCGAGGGAGATAAAATCGGTAAATTTACCTATATTTTCTCTCCGTTCACAGAAGAAGAAGTTACTCTTTTCCAATGGAAAAAACAGAGGTTTCTAAACATCTATTCGCCTCAAGTCCAAAAAAGGGAAAAGAGGTTTTTTATCTCCTTTGGGAAGAAGTTCGATGTCTTGAGATACTTGATGGATATAGATTTTGAACCGGATGACCATTACATTTCCGGAAAGGCTGAGATCGAGATCGAGTCGAAAACCGGCAACTTGGATAAGGTAAAGCTTAAGTTGAATCCCGATCTTGAGATTCTTCGTATCACGGATGATAATAATAATGAATTATTTTTTACCAAGGATAAACTTCGCGGGAATTTGTACGTCTATTTCATCGATCTCATTCCGCGCAATCGATCCATAAAGGTAAAAATTTATTACAGGGGAAAGATATTACCAACTCGCATTGTTGAAGATGCCCTCTCTGTTGGGCAAGTCGATGATCTGTTTCTTTATATTCCTCCCCGATCAGAAACCTATTTGTACAGCCTGAAAGCGCAATGGTATCCTGTGCCGCCAGAGGGGGATTACTTCACCACACGGATCAAGATTATCATACCGCCCGATTTTTCGGTTGTCTCCAATGGAGTTCTTGTCGAGGAGTCCAAACTGCAACAATTAGATAAGGTGGAAGGACTTGAAAAGGTCGGGCGGAAAGTCTGTGTATTTGAATCCCAGAAACCCATCAAATATATGTCTTTTATCGTGGGGAGATTGCTGAAGAAGAATGAAGATACAGATCCTTTCCAGCTTAAATATTTTAGGACTTTAGATGTCATTTTGCCGAGGATGGATTTTTTCCAAGAATCCAAGAGCATTTTGCAATTTTATGAGAGCAGATTTGGACCTTATCCTTTTGAGAGTCTTAGCATAATACATAGAATCTGGCAAGAAAGTGGTGGTCATAGCCCGGCATCTTTTATCGTGTTAAACCAGCTCCCGCGAATCCAAGGTGTCCATCTTAAAAGAACAAACAGTCCTGTTAATCTGACCCGATGGAACGAATATTATCTTGCCCATGAGCTCGCTCATCAGTGGTGGGGTCAGGGTGTTACATGGGACAGGCATCATGACCATTGGATTAGTGAAGGATTGGCACAGTTTTCCACGATATTGTATTTGAGAGAAAAGCATGGAGAGGCGGCCTTTTCAAACATTTTGAAAAACATGTCTAGGTGGACAGAAAAAAAAACAAAGTGGGGGCCGATAATATTCGGTTCCCGAATCAGTCAGTTTGATTTTTTTGCCTTTCAATCGATCGTTTACAACAAAAGTTCATTAGTCTTGAATATGCTCAAAGATATGCTCGGTGAAGATGTGTTTTTCTGGGGGATCAGAGAATTTTTTAATAAATTCAAATACCAAGCAGCAAGGACAAATGATTTTGTGGTCACCCTTTCGGAAATTTCTCAGAAGGATTTAAGACCTTTCTTCGATGCCTGGTTTCAAACCTATACGCTCCCTGAAGTTAAGGTTTCCCAATATATCGAGCGGGTGGCGGACAAATACCGCCTGAAATTCCACATTTCCCAACGGGGCGATCCATTCATCTTTCCTTTGTGGGTGGAATGGATGCAGGATGGAAAGAATGTCCGGAAGATGATTGTTGTTGATAAGAAAGAACACACCGTCCAATTCGATCTCACCCACAAACCCAAAAGAATCCATATAAATCCTGATAATGCCGTTCCGGGCAAATTTTACTGATTTTGGGTTGTTTTTCCTAGGACTCAGCCATCAAGATCGTTGATATCTATGCCCATTCTTTTGATCATCTCGTTGAGCGTGGTGGGCTTGACTCCCAACAGTTGAGCCGCTTTTTTCTGGACACCGTTTGATTTCCTTAAGGCTTCCAAAATCCAATTTTCCTGGAATCGTTGTGTTTGCTCTTTAAGAGTTCCTGTACTATCCGAAGTCATACGAGTCTTTTTCTGTTTTCCTTCGGGATTATACAGAAACGGAGGAAGGTTATTTCTTGTGATTAGCTTTGTTTTGGTTAGGACGATCGCTCTCTCTATCAGATTTTCCAATTCCCGGATATTTCCTGGCCAATCGTAATTTGCAAAAATTTCCATGACTTCTTCACTGACACCGATAATTTCTTTTTTGTTTTCTTTGCTGTATGTATCCAGGAAATGCTTTGCAAGAAGCGGAATATCCTCTTTTCTTTCTCGGAGATGTGGCAGTTCGATCTTTATGACATTGAGACGGAAAAACAGGTCCTGTCTAAACTGTTTTTCGTCTATACGGTCCTCCAGGTCCGTGTTGGTAGCTGCAATGACGCGCACGTTGACCTTGATCGTCTTTGTACCACCAAGTCTCATGAATTCACGATCCTGCATGACGCGGAGCAATTTGGCCTGTGTTTCCATGTTGAGTGAAGAAATCTCATCAAAAAAAATCGTGCCTTTATCTGCCGCCTCGAAAAGGCCTTTTTTATCGCTGACCGCACCGGTAAAAGCGCCTCTCAAGTGACCGAACAGATTGCTCTCCAGCAGGTCTGGAGGAAGAGAGCCGCTGTTGACGATGATGAAAGGGGCATTTGCGCGGTCGCTGTTCTGGTGTATGGCTCTAGCCACCAACTCTTTGCCCGTTCCGCTTTCTCCCTGTATCAATATTGTGCTGCGAGTTGGTGCGGAAGCTTTGATGGTTTCGAAGACGTCGTTCATTACGCTGCTCTTCCCGATGATGTTCTCGAAGCTGAATTTTTTCTTGAGTTCATCTTTCAGTCGGATATTTTCATCCTGGAGATTTTTGTGTTCCCTGGCCCGTTTGAGAATCAAGAGCAATTCATCATGCTTGAAAGGTTTTTGGATGTAATCAAAGGCGCCGATTTTCATGGCTGATACGGCTGACTCCACCGAGGCATAGGCTGTTATGATGATGATAACGGCTTGGGGATCGATCTTTTTTATCCTTTTCAATACTTCGATACCGTTCATCCCAGGCATCAAAAGATCGAGGAGGATGAGATCCCAGGTATCTGGGGAATATTTTTCTAATGCTTCTTCTCCGTTAAGCGAGCTCTCCACCTCATATCCCTCTGAGGTTAACAGATCCCCCAAAACCTCATGAATGATCGGTTCGTCGTCAATGATGTGTATCAATCCGTGTTGAGTCATGTTTCCTCTTTCATGATGGACGCGTTTTGTTTGATTTTCCTTTGTCTAAATCAATCGGGATAAAAATGACGAAACGGGAGCCCTTTCCGATTTCGCTCTCTACGGTAACCCGGCCCTCGTGTTCCTTAATGATGGCATAGCTGATGGAAAGACCGAGGCCAGTTCCTTTTCCGATGCCTTTTGTTGTGAAAAAAGGATCAAAAATATGAGGTAGATGCTGGTCTTTAATCCCCGTTCCTGTATCCTCGATAACGACGATGGCTTGATTGTCTGATTGATTGAGCTCGATCTTTAGCTTTCCCCCTTCAGACATGGCATCCATTGCATTGAGGATGATATTGATGAAGACCTGTTGGATTCTCTCTCCTTGTGCCCATATGGGTTTTATCGGGTGAATATCCAATTCGAGATCGATGTTCATATTTTTAAGTTTGTAATCGATCAGAGAAATGATCTCCTGCATATTTTCGCTGAGATCGACTTTTTGGAAGGCTGATTCGGACGGATTCCGTGCAAAGTTCAATAGATTTTTCACGATTTTTGCAACCCTGTCGGTTTGGGCTTCGATTTTCTCCAGAACTTGGGAATGAGAAGATGCGGAAAGTTTCTTCTGCAAAATCTGCACATAGCTTGAGATGCCGGTTAAAGGCGTGTTTATTTCATGGGCCACGCCAGCAGAAAGCAGTCCTATAGAGGCAAGTTTTTCGGATGTGAGTAACTGCTGTTGCATCGTGATTTTTTCGGTGATGTCTTCGAAAACGATCACCGTTCCATAGGGATCCATCTGGTTATCCAACAGGGGTGTTTTTGTGATGTCAAAAATCTTTTTTCCTCCCTTCGGCATTTCCATCGTTATTTCGCTTATCAGACGGAATCCTTGTTGGGTGTCGGGAGGAAAAAGGGCGGCGAAATTATTTTCTCCGAGAACCTCGATCAATTTCTTTCCCTTGACAATATCTTCCTTTTTTCCGAACGTCTTCTCGAGAACACGGTTCCACCCTATCACTCTTCCGTTTTGATCGAGAACAGCCATTCCCACTGTAAGGCTCTCGATGATGTTTTCACTGTAGTCTTTCAGCCTCTCTAGTTCATGAGCTCTAAGGTTGACCTGGCCATACAGATAGGCATTCTCCAGGGCGAGGGTCACGGGTGAAGAAATGGTTCTCAGCAATTCCCAATCTTCGCTGCTCAGAAAAGTATTGTCCTTTTTTTTCCCCATTCCCAGACAGCCGATAAGTTTGTTTTCGACCTTTAACGGAAGGAGATGATAAAAGCCTTGTGAAGAGAGTTTATCGAATCGTCTCTGAAGGTCCTTTTTTTCTACGAAGGAAAAAGAGGAGAGATATTCCCTGTTCTTGAACTCATGGAAAAGAGGACTTTCGAAAGTCACGCTTGCTTTTGGCGGCGGCAAATGGCCTTTAGATTCAAGAACAGAAAAAGTATTCGGGTTTTTTTCCTCTGGAAGGAGAAGGGCAATGTCTTCGATCAAAAGAGCGTTGCTGATCAGCTCGAGGATGGATTGAGAAAGCTTTTGGAGGTTCCGCTCCCGGCTGATTTCTTGGCTTATCGAGAGCAGCGTTTTTCTGTATTTGTAGCTCCTTTTGTAGATATCTCTGTCTAAAATGGACTGGATGAGTTTTGTCAGAGGAGTAAAAAGAGTCGCTCCCAAAACGAGGGTCAGCATTCCGAGCGTAACCGCGTTGAACTTGGTTTCAGAAAAAACTTGTCTTCGTGATGTGACGATAAAAGACATGATGGCGATAAGCACATAAGAAAAAGTGAGAGTTACGGTTCTTTTGAGGATAACC
>DAOWCB010000186.1 GCA_030633795.1 Candidatus Aminicenantota bacterium
ACGAAAAAATTCAGTCCTTGACCCGGAAAATTATACGAAACAATGTGTGGAGGCAGAAAGAATCCATCAATCTGATTCCGTCTGAGTCGACTCCTTCTGTTTTAGTCAAGATGTGTGAGATATCCGATCCCGCTGGAAGGTATGCCGAGCACAGGACCATGAAAGGGCAGGAGATTTATTTTTATCAAGGGATAGAATTCATCAGGGACATCGAAAAAGAAGCCCAGGAGGAACTGGGTCGTTTTTTCGGATGCTCAGAGGTCGAGCTGCGACCGGTGAGCGGCCAGATGGCCAATGAGGTCGTGTTCAAAGCCATGATTCGTTTCCTCAACCGAGACCGTCCCGAAGGTCAGCCCATGCGCAAGATGAGATTGGTCATGAATAACGCCCTGAACAAAGGGGGCCACCTCAGTTCCCAACCAATGGGATCCCTCTTTAACTTTGTGGATGAAGACCCGGAAACAGGGAGGGAAAAGGTTGTCAATTTTCCTGTCCTGGAGGAGAATCCGTATAAGCCCGACACTGAAAAACTGGCCGAACTTTTGGATCAGCACAGGCCTGAACTTGTCGTTTTCGGAAAGAGCATGTTCATTTATCAAGAGCCGATCCAGTTTGTATCCGACATGGTCAAAGATTGGGATAGCAGGCCAGTCATCATGTATGATATGGCCCATGTTCTGGGCTTGTACGGGATTTTTCAAGAGCCGCTTGCCGAGGGTGCCGATGTCATCACCGGAAGCACACACAAAACGTTTTTTGGCCCTCAGAGAGGCCTTGTGGCCGGTAACTTCCCGAAGGGATCCCGCTTTCGCAAGTTGTGGCTGGATATCAAAAGCCGGGCTTTTCCCGGTTCGACCAGCAATCATCACCTGGGAACATTGCTCGCTCTAGTGATGGCAGCTTACGAGATGAATCAATTCAAACAGGAGTACCAAACTCAAGTTCAAGCAAATGCCAAAGCCTATGCAAGTGCGTTGAAAGAAAAGGGAATTCCCGTCGAGGGAGACGAAAGAGACGGATTTACCCAAACTCATCAAGTTCTCATACGAATCAAAGAATACGGAAAAGGGATGGATATTGCCCAAAAATTAGAGGAGAACAACATTCTGACCAACTATCAGGCTCTGCCTGATGATGAAACATTCCTCGAGCCAAGCGGAATCCGTATGGGAGTGCAGGAGATGACCCGGTTTGGCATGAGAGAGAAAGATTTTGATGTTCTGTCTGGGTTCGTTGCCGATGTGATTTTGGAAGACCGAAATGTCAAGGATGAAGTGAGGGCATTCCGTCAAAATTTTCTGGAGATGAAGTACTGTCTTCCGGTAAAGGAGTCCATCCAGGCTACAGCCGAGATATTCCAGAGTATTTTTTCCTACCCAGGTTTCAGCGAAATGTTCATCAAATCCGTTGAAAACATCATAATGAATCCCAAAGAGGTGAGGTAATATGAAAATATTAGTCATAGGATCAGGAGGACGTGAGCACGCCTTGGGCTGGAAAATTTCTCAGAGCCCGTTGCTTAAAAAGCTCTATTGTGCGCCTGGAAATGCTGGGACCAAAAACATCGCCGAGAATGTTCCGATCAGCCCAGAGGATATCCAGGGGCTTGTGGATTTTGCGGCCAGGGAAAAGATGGATTTGACCGTTGTCGGACCGGAGATGCCCCTGACTTTGGGGATCGTGGATGAATTCGAGAAACAGGGCTTGAAAATATTCGGGCCTAACAAAAATGCTGCAGAGTTGGAAGGAAGCAAAGTTTTTGCCAAACAGTTTATGGAACGGCACAGGATTCCTACCGGCAAGTTTGAGATTGCCGACTCTGCCGAACAGGCAATAAAGATAATGGGATCGGGAAAATTTTCCTTTCCTCTAGTAGTTAAAGCTGACGGATTGGCAGCAGGAAAGGGCGTTATTCTCTGTCGGAACCAGAAACGGGCGGAGGAAGCCATCGACACAATCATGGTGAAGAAAAAATTCGGTGAAGCGGGAAACAGTGTCATTATTGAAGAATTCCTGGTCGGAAAAGAAGCCTCATTCATCGTTATTTCCGACGGCGTTAAGATTCTCCCACTTGTGACTACGATGGACCACAAAGCTGTTTACGATGGAGACAAAGGTCCCAATACTGGAGGAATGGGAGCGATTTCTCCTTCCCCATACATCGATCAAAAAATGTTTGACGACATCGTGAACACGGTCGTATTCCCGACGATTACCCGGATGCTGGAAGAAGGGCGGAAGTTCAATGGTGTCCTGTATGTGGGGCTGATGCTGACGGCAGACGGCCCGAAAGTATTGGAATACAACTGCCGGTTCGGAGACCCTGAAACCCAGCCTCAAGTGTTGAGGATGAAGGGAGATCTGGTGGAGGTGCTCCTTGCCGCGGTCGAAGGAAATGTGCTGGAGAAGGAGATCGAATGGAGCTCCAATGCATCGGGATGTGTGGTGGCCGCTTCGGGTGGATATCCGATAAAATACGAGAAGGGAAAGGTGATCGAGGGCCTGGATGAAGCCATCTCCTTTCCAGGTATCGAGGTATTCCATGCGGGAACAACTGTAAAAGACAGGCAGTATTACACGAATGGGGGAAGAGTACTCAATGTGTGTGCATCCGAGAAGACACTGGCAGAAACCATGGATAAAATTTATCGGGCCCTCTCCAGGATCTATTTTGAGGATATGCACTGGCGCCGTGACATCGGGGCCCAAAGGGAGGAAGAATGAAAGTAGGCATTTTTATAGGGAGCGATTCAGACTTTCCGATCGTAGAGGAAGCCATCCAGTTGATGAAAAAGTTCGAGGTGGAGTTCAGACTTGAAGTGACTTCGGCCCATCGTTCTCCTGAGCGGACAAAAAAGCTAATAAATGATTTTGAGGAGAGCGGCGTCGATGTTTTTATCGCTGTGGCAGGCAAGGCAGCTCACCTGGCAGGAGTTGTGGCCTCTCACACCGTGAGGCCTGTCATAGGCGTTCCGGTCGGAGGCTCGGGGCTGGGTGGTCTGGACGCCTTGCTTTCAACTTCCCAAATGCCCAAGGGGATACCGGTAGCCTGCATGGGAATCGGAAAGTCTGGCGCTGTTAATGCGGTTCTTTTGGCCATCCAGATCTTGGCTCTGGCAGATCCATCCATGGAGAAAAAGCTGAACAACTTCAGGTCACAGATGGCAGAAAATGTGGAGGCTGCCTCACAAAAGATCCAGGACAAACTATGACCTCGTTTTCCATCCAGAGTTTTGGATGCAGGGTCAACCAGGCGGAGGCTTTTTCATGGGCCGGTACGTTGCAGAGCCATGGCCTGGTTTACCGATCCGATTCCTTTCGAAGTGATATTGTTTTAGTGAACACCTGCACCCTCACAAGTCGTGCAGACAGAGATGTACGCCAGTTTTTAAATAAACTTGCCCGGCTCAATCCCGAAGCGCGTTTGGTCCTGACAGGGTGTTATTCTGAACGATTTCTTGACGATTTTCAAAACAATCCTCGAGTGTGGCAAGTTGTTCGGAATGAAGAAAAGGAGGATCTGCCCCACAAGATTATAGCTGGCATGGAATCCGGGACAAAAACCGAAATAAAACCCTTCAGGTCCCGTGCTCTGGTTAAGATTCAAGACGGCTGTGACTTCCGGTGCAGTTTTTGCATCATTCCTGCCATGAGAGGCCAAAGCGTGAGCTTGCCTGAAGGAAAAATCATCGAACAGGTCCGGGAATACACAAAACAAGGCTACAGGGAGATTGTTTTAACGGGGATTCACCTCTGTTCTTACGGAAATGACCGGCCGACCGAGGATTCTCTCGTCGGTTTGCTCCAAAGTATGGAAAAAATAGAAGGGCTGGGGCGGATAAGGTTGAGCTCGCTGGACCCCCGTTTCCTTGACCGAAAGTTATGCGATTATATCACATCCAATCCGATCGTTTGTTCGCATTTCCACATCTCTTTGCAGCATGGTTCTGATGATATTATTCGACGTATGGGACGCAAGATAAAGGTGGCGGATTACAGGCGCATTCTGGACCACTTGCACCAGAAAAGCCCGAATGCTGCGTTGGGAGCCGATCTTATCGTCGGATTTCCAGGAGAGACAGAGAGTGATTTTGAAAGAATGTATGATTTTGTGGAAAAGTTCCCGTTGACCTATTTTCATGTGTTTTCCTACTCTCAACGGCCCGGCACGCCAGCAGCCCGCTGGAAACAGGTGGAAGAGAGGGCAAAAAAGGAGAGAGCAGCTCGTTTGAGAGAACTGTCCAAAAGAAAAAACTACCACTTCCGCAAAGGATTGGTCGGAGATGATTGGGAGGGTGTTGTCATAAGACAAAAAAACGGAACCGCACAAGTTTTGACATC
>DAOWCB010000024.1 GCA_030633795.1 Candidatus Aminicenantota bacterium
ATATCCAACCCTTGACTTTGATCGAGTTGGCTCAAGAAATCGGGGTTCATGAATCGACAGTAGGGCGAGTAGTGGCAAACAAATACATCATGACTCCTCGAGGTGTTTTTTCACTCAAATATTTTTTTCACAAAGCCCTTTCTGGGGATTTTGGAGAGGATATTTCTTCTCTGAGAGTTAAAGAGAGAATCAAGAAACTTGTGGAAAATGAGGATCGAAAGAATCCGCTTAGCGACATAGATATCAAGAGCATTCTGGCAAGAGAGAATTTTCGGCTCGCCCGCCGAACAGTGGCCAAGTACCGGAAACAGTTAAAAATTCCTCCATCACACATCAGAAAAAGAAAATACTGGGTAGAGGAGGCTTGATGAAGATAAATTATACTGCCCGTCATACAAAAGTGTCAGAGGAAATGAAGCAGTACTGTGAAAAAAGAATCCAATCGCTGGAAAAATTGCAGGGACATCCGATCGATGCGGATATTCTAGTATCGGTTGAAAAGTATAGGCAGAAAGTCGAGATCAACCTGAAAACAAAAATGGCAACATTGAATACGGTCGAAGAAACCCACGACATGTCCAGCTCTCTTACCGGGGCATTTGATCACCTGGAAACGAGGGTCAAAAAGGAGAGGGAGAAACTCAGGAAAAGGAAACGGAGAAAGATCAGAGATGTAGAGACCTACCCTTCTCTGATGGAAGAAGGAGACAGGCCGAAAAGAATGATTCGAAGCCAGAGTTATTCGATGAAGCCACTATCTATCGAAGAAGCGTTTGTGCAACTGGATACAGGCAAGGAAGATGTCTTTCTGTTCCGGACATTGGAAACGGAGAGCTGGGCTGTTCTGTATCGACGGAAAGATGGGAATTATGGTTTAATTGAACCGAAATAGTGCACAGGATTGTGAGAAAGAATTGAAGATCAAAAACTTACTTATCCAAGATATGATCCTGTTAGGATTAGAATCTGTAGAGAGGGAAGAAGTTCTTAAAGAGATGGCGGGTTTTCTGAAAAAACGAAACCGCATCATGAAGGAAAAGGATCTGTATGAAAAGCTAACCCAAAGAGAGCGATTGGGAAGCACAGCCATCGGTGAAGGTGTCGCTATTCCTCATTGCAAAATGAAAGGCATCAAGGATCCCGTTGTCATGCTGGCCGTCTCCACAAAGGGCGTCAATTTCCATTCCCTGGACGGAAAACCATCTCATCTTTTTTTCTTGGTAGCCTCTTCTCCTGACACTCCCAGTTTAAACCTCCAAATTCTTGCCGCTATTGCCCACCTCGTGCGCAAGGCGAATTCTCTTTTGAAAAAAATATTGGAGGCAAAAAATATTTCTGAAATCCTGGAAATCATAAGGGAAGAAGAAGAGAAAATAAATGAATGAAGGAAGGGGTGATTCCCTTCAGGTCCGTCATTTCTACCAAAAGGCGAAGATACCCTTGGAGTTGCGTCCAGTTTCGGGGAGGATCGGATTTTTGAAAGCTATACAGATTTCTGAATCCCAGAGGAATTCTCCTTCCGTGGAAGTGTGGGGACGGAACGAAATTCAGAAAATAGAACGGATGTCTCGGAATCAAAGAAATGCATTTATCCAGGACAGAATCCGCAATCTGCCCTGTCTTATCCTTACTGATGGCTTATCCTATCCTCAAGATGTCACTAAGAAGGCCAAAAAATGGCGAATCGCCCTATTTGCTACCGGGCTCTCGAAAAGCAAGAGTAAAACCCAGCTGAGGAAATTATTTTCCAGTTTTGAATCGCCACAACATATTTTATCGGGAGGATTGCTCCATATTTTTAGGCGCGGTGTGCTCATATTGGGTGACAGCGGTGTCGGCAAAAGCGAAAGTGCCTTAGAACTTATTTCGAGAGGACATCTTTTTGTGTCCGATGATGTCGTCCAGATTCAAAAGGATAAGGATGGAAAATTGATCGGATCGGCAGCATCTCTTTCGCGTAATTTTATGGAGATAAGAGGACTGGGGATTATCAATATCAAAAAGATATTTGGGGAAGAGTCCATCTGCCCGCAAACGAGGATCGATCTTGTCATCATGCTGAAAAGGTGGAAAGAGGGGAAAGAGTATGACCGCCTAGGCCTTAAATTTCCGGAGAATCAAAAAATCCTAGGTGTTGACGTCCCCAAGATATCCATTCCTGTGGCGCCCGGAAGAAATATTGCCACTCTTATCGAGGTAGCATGCAAAGTTTTCATGCTGAAACAGAAGGGATATCATGCGGCCCTAGAGATTACGGAAAAATTGGACCGAGCTCTAGCGATACGATGAATATGAAAAAAGACAGAAAAAGAGATACCCGGTTTTTGATCGTCACAGGACTTTCCGGTTCCGGGAAGACAGTGGTTGGCCGATTCATGGAAGATTTGGGATACTATTGTATCGATAATCTTCCGACGAAGTTGATCCCTCGTTTTGTGGACTTGTGGACAAGGAAAGAAGTCGAAATAGAAAAGGTTACTCTTGTTGTTGACATCAGGGAGGTCGGATTTGCCAAAGAATTTCCCAATGTCCTCCAGTCCATTCGGGAAAAAGTTCAGCCATACTTGATCTTTCTGGAGGCTTCTGATGAGGTCCTGTTCAAACGATTCAGCGAAAGCCGGAGGCCTCATCCCCTGGCTAGCACGAAATCAGTCCGGGAGGGAATCGTGCTGGAAAGAAAGAGGCTGGCCAAAATAAAGAACCTGGCCGACGAGGTCCTTGATACCTCTTTTACCAACTTGGCTGAACTCAAGGAAATCCTAACCAGGCAGTTTTTGCGAAAAAAAGGACTGAATCTTCAGATCGTGGTGGTGAGTTTTGGCTATAAATATGGAATTCCTCTCGATTCAGACCTTGTTTTTGACACGCGTTTTTTGCCGAATCCCCACTATATTGATGCCATGCGAGATAAGACGGGCAGAAGCAAAAAGGTTAAAGAATATGTCCTGCAAGCCAAGGAAACGCAGTCTTTCTTGATTAGGCTTATTAGGTTTGTGGATTACCTGATACCCAAGTTTGAAGATGAGGGAAAGAGCTATTTGACCATTGCGATGGGATGTACCGGGGGAAGACACAGATCTGTTGTGCTTGCGGATAGATTGAAAGAACACCTCAAAGGCCAAAACTATAAAGTCAGATCCTATCACCGAGACATGTTTAAATAGAAGCGTCCCCTTTTATCCCCATTTATCTTAAAAAGAAAAAACTTAAGATTGTTCACAATTAATGGTAGAATTTTATACAATGTAAAGAATCTGGATTAGATTCTTTGTTATTGAACGGAAAAATGGAGCAGCCAAAAAAATGATCGGTGGCATTATCGTATCCCATGGAAAATTGGCTGAAGAACTTCTCAATGCCCTCACGATCATTCTGGGGGAAGTGGTGAATATGGAAGCCATTTCCATCGGATGGTATGATGATGTTGAAGATTCCAAGCGTAAGATAAACCAATCCTTGAAAAGAGTTGATCAGAAAAACGGTGTCCTTATCTTCACGGATATGTTCGGAGGAACACCATCCAACTTGAGCTTCAGTTTTTTGAAAGATGATAGAATCGAGATTATAACGGGAGTCAATCTTCCTATGCTTATCAAATTTGTCTCGCATCAGAGAAGCAATAAATTGAAAGAGGTGGCGAAAAAGGTTGTGGAACAAGGAAAAAAGAATATTCATCTTGCCAGTGCCCTCCTGAGCTCCAAGCATTGATTGAGCGGAAAAATTCTGATCTATGTTAGAGAAAAAAGTTGCCATAATAAATAGACTGGGATTGCATGCAAGAGCAGCAGCAAAATTTGTCAAGTTGGCAAACAGGTTCAAAGCATCTGTCAAGATCGAGAAAGATGGTGTTCAGATCGATGGAAAAAGTATCTTGGGTATCCTGACATTGGCAGCTGTGCAGGGGACAGAGATAACAATGACGATATCGGGCAGGGATGAGAAGCCAGCTATGAAGGCACTGGTTTTTTTGATCGAAAACAGGTTTGAAGAGGAAGAATAGTCCAGAATGGAATACGTCAGATTAAGAGGACTCGGCGTTTCTCCGGGAATTGCCATCGGTGAAGTGCAACTGACCGAAAAAGTCGTATTTACGACCAGAAAGGAGGCGATCTCTGCTGAACAGGTGGACAGCGAGTTGAATCGTTTAAACGGTGCGATCGAGCGAACACATAAACAGCTCATGAGAATAAGAGACAATGTGAAGGATATTGTCGGTGAGGAACACGCATTCATATTTGATGCTCATCTTCTCATTTTGCAAGATAAATCCTTGCTAATGTCGCTAAAAGAGATCGTTCGGAAAGAGAAAACCCGAGCAGAATGGGCGATCTCTAGCGTGCACGTTAAGTATCAGAAACTTTTCGAGTCTATCGATGACGAATATCTTATGCAGCGAAAATTCGATGTTGCCGATGTCCTTTCAAAAATGTACAGAAATTTGGAGCCATCCAAGCCAGGAAAAAAGGAAGACGGGAAAGAAAAAATCCTCGTAGCTCATGAACTTCTCCCCTCGGAGGCTGCCTTGCGGCTAAGCAAAGGCAATGTCCTTGCTGTAGCTCTCGATATGGGGGGACAGACATCTCATACAGCAATACTGGCGCGGTCGTTGAATATACCGACTGTGATGGGCCTGCGGAATGTTTCTCAGAGGGTAAAAAACGGGGATGTTTTGATCGTTGACGGAACAGATGGAGAAGTTTTGATCAATCCTCCTTTAGCAATCCAGAAGGAGTTTGTGAGCAAGAAAAAAAAGTACGATGACTACAGGAAAGATCTGAAAAAAATCGCGAAGCTGAGCTCCAAAACTCTGGATAAATTTGAATTTTTGCCATTAGCCAATATCGAGCTTCCCGAAGAAGTCCCTCTGGCCTTTTCGATGGGAGCGGAAGGGATAGGTCTTTTCAGGTCTGAATTCCTCTACCTCCAGAGCACGACTCCCCCTACTGAAGAGGTTCACTACCAGACATATTCTAAGATAGCCAAGGATGCGTATCCCTCCCCTGTTTACATAAGGACAATCGATATGGGCGGCGAGAAAAATATACCCCAACTTAAAATTGAAAAGGAGCCCAATCCTGCTCTTGGCCTTCGTGCCATACGTCTGTCTTTGCGGGATAGAGAATTCTTCAAGGTGCAGTTGAAAGCGATATTGAGAGCCAGCGCGAGGGGAAACGTCAGGGTTCTTATCCCGATGATAACAGAGCTCGAGGAAATCGAAGAGGTTAAAATGCTGTTACGGGAGATTCAACAGGAGATGAGGGAAAAAAACATCCCATTTGATGAGAATATTCCTTTGGGTGTGATGATCGAAGTTCCTGCAGCAGCAGCTCTGACTGACATATTGGTTAAAGAAGTGGATTATATCAGTATCGGGACCAATGATCTTATCCAATACTACCTGGCCGTGGACCGCTCGAATGAATTGGTATCTTATCTTTTTAAACCTCTGCATCCATCTGTTTTGAGGCTCCTCAAGTTTATCATCGAAACTGCTCAATCAGAAAATAAAGAGGTGACGGTGTGTGGGGAGATGGCTGCAGACACCCTTTCAGCAATCGTTTTGCTCGGTCTCGGATTGCGCAAGTTCAGCATGAATCCGATATTTATTCCCAGGATAAAGAATGTTTTGCGGTCGGTGGAGCAAAAAACAGCGAAAGAGGTGGTCGAGGAAGTTTTGACGCTGAAAACGGCTCAGGAGATCGAAGAATGCATTATCGAGAGAATACTGCTCAAGCATCCTAAAGCTTTTCTCATGGTGTTGTGAGCAATTTATCCAGTTTATCGAGAAGTTCGTTTGTGTCGATCGGCTTTTCGATAAAATAGTCAGCTCCAGAATCTTTTGCCTCAAATTGAAAGGCTGCTCCTTTGTAGACAGCAGTCATCAATATAACTTTGATATCTTTAAGCTGGGGATCCTGTCTGATTTTTGTGCAGAGTTCCAGCCCGTGTATTTTAGGGATCAACATGTCGCTGATCACCGCGTCCGGTTTTTCTTTGGTAGCGAGATCAAGTCCTTCTGCGCCATCTTTTGCGCTCAGAACTTGATACCCGTGACGGGACAGGATCATCTCAAGCATCGTCAGAGTGACCCTGTCATCGTCGATGATGAGAATCTTGCTTTTCATTTATTTCCTGCCGTATTCATCGTCCAGCCGAATGATATCCGACTCCCCGGATTTGCCGATCCAGATCTCCATTATCCGGGCTGGTTTTTGGCCGACACAGCGGACGCGGTGAGCAACTTTGAGTGGTATAAATATTTCCTCATTCGCTTGGGGTTGCCAAACTTTGTCTCCTGCGGTTACTTCCAATCCTTCGTCTAAGATAACCCAGAATTCACTGCGCCTCATATGATATTGGAGAGACAGGGCTTCTCCTGGCTTGACAGTGATTATCTTGATACTCCCGGCTTGATCATACGGAAAGGACCTGAATTTACCCCAGGGTCTGATATTTTCTGTAATCGCTTTTCGAAAAATGGCGATATCGGTTTTCTTGCCAAAAGTCATGGTAAATATTTCCAGAGATATCTACCTAATTTTTGCCCTGATGAAAGGGCTAGTCAATGGCCTTTCTAAAAAGGAACTTCTTCGTCTCCGTCCGTCTCGCTTTCGATGTCAGGAATGGAGCTTTTCTCATCGGGGAAATCCGGAGGGCCGGAACTGGAAGGCGTGGGGGAAGTCTTTCCTTCCTGTCTTTCCATATCGTCTTTGCGGCCGAGAAGGATGATGTTTTGGGCTTCGACTTCCGTGGAATATCTTTTGTTTCCTTCCCTATCCTGCCAGCTTCGAGTTCGCAGCTTCCCTTCCAGATAGATCTGTTTTCCTTGGTTGAGATACTTCTCGCAAAACTCTCCAAGCTTTCCCCATGCCACAATGCGATGCCATTCTACTCGAATATCACTTTCGTTTGTGCTAGGATTGAAGTAGCGTTCGTTTGTGGCGAGCGTGAAGCGAGCGAGGGCCCGTTCAGATTGCGGGAGATACCGAAGTTCTGGGTTTCGTCCCAATCGGCCGATCAGAGTAACCTTGTTTAGACTATTGATGTCTCTCATTTTTTAACATCAGCTCTTTAATTTTTTCCTGAGCGATTTTTGTTTCTTCTTCCAGAGGATATTTGCTGACCATGAGTTTAAACACGGACAGCGCTTCTTCGTTTCGATCCAGCTCCACCATGCTTATCCCTTTGTGCAGGTATGCGGCAGGAACTTTATCGCCGAGAGGGAAATTCAGAATCAGTTCGTTGTACCGAGAGATAGCCTCTTCATATTCTTCTTGGCTGAAATAGCATTCCCCTATCCAATACAGGGCATTATCAGCAAAAGGACTCTGAGAGAAGTTGTCCAGATAGATCTTGAAACCGTCAATAGCCAGCGCATAATTTCCTTTCAGGTAATCGGCGTAAGCCATGTTGTAAATTTCTTGAGGAGACAGGTTGGGGGGGAGTGGAGATTTTGATTCTTCTTCTCCTTCCCCTTGCTGAAGTGTCTCTTCAGTATCATCGGTTGCAGGTGGTTGTTGTTCTTCTTCCTGGCTTTCTCCTGAGTCTTCTGCTTGTTCAATCTGTTGGAGAAGGGGAAGCGATGCGTTTTTAATTTCCATTAGATCTGCGGAAAAGCGAGAGAGTTGTACAGTCATAGCGCCCAGTTTTTCTAGTACGATTTGGTACTGAGCCGGGACTTCTTTTTGGTCTTCTTGCATGCTCACCTGTCGGGACTGGAGCACACGCACTAAGGAAATGATTTCTCCCATCTGTTGTTTTATGGTTTGGAGCCCGTCCTGATGTAGCCCCATTTTATTATCGAGTTTCAGGACATGTTGCTTCAGGATTTGAACATCTTGATAGATCAGCTCATACGCTTTTTTTTCTTTTTGGGTTCCCCAAAGCAGAAAGGGGATGAGAAGGAAAAGAAATATCCTCAGGATAAGTCTATTGGCCATATGTTATTTTGCGATGATAGTGAAGTGTGCCCGTCTGTTTTTGTCCCAAGCTGCTTCTGTGTGTCCCATGTCAATGGGTTGGCTTTTTCCATAAGAGATGGTTTTCAAGCGGCTTTGGGAAACTCCGAGAGAAACGAGGTAGTCAAACGTGCTCTTGGCTCTTTTTTCACCCAGTGCAAGGTTGTACTCCTCGGTACCTCTTTCATCGCAGTGTCCTTCGATCAGGATCTGTGCGGTTCTGAATTTTTTCAGCCATGCGGCATTGCCTTCCAAGACTGGTTTGGCATCATCCCTTATGAAATATTTGTCAAAGTCGAAATGGATCATCCGAAGCGGAGCCTCACGGTTGATTTCTTCGAGAGATTTGTTCATGAAGATTTCTGCTTCTGTCAGTTCAGGCTCCTTGGGGGGAGCAGGTTCGACAACTTTTTCAACTATGGGCTGTTCTTTTACCTGAGGGGGGGGCGGGGGAGGGGCTTCTTCGACCTTTTTTCGGCATGATAGTGAGAAACCAAAAACCAGTAAACACATCAGCGTTAGAATTAGGATTTTTTTCATTTGACCTCCTTTGAAGGTTTATCCTTTCTTATTATTTATAACCTTGCGCTCTTTTTATACAATCAAACTTCTTCTCTGTCAACAGCATAACGCAACAAATATTAAAATCCTTTCTCTATTTTTTTTGGATTAATTTCCCGGAAATACCCTTAGCGTGACCAATCGGGCAGCTTATTATCCCCTTTGGACGTGAGGCGGCGCAGGTTTCTGCCGTCATAGTCGATGGTGTAGAGTTGGATGGTTCCGTTGAGATTCGAGGTAAAAATAAGGTGCCGTCCATCAGGCGACCAGCATGGATATTCATTCCGCGCATTGCTCTCTGTGAGTTTGATGATTTGTTTGGTGCGGAGATTCAGGACGTAGAGGTCAAAAACTTGATCCACTCGGGAAACATAGGCGATATTGTCTCCTTGGGAAGACCAGGCAGGGGCATCATGGTAGGTACCGCCAAAGCTGACCCGGGTGACGTTGGAACCTTCTGCGTCCATGATGTAGATTTGAGGTGTCCCTCCTCGGTCTGATGTGAATGCAATTTGGCGGCTCGTCGGTGACCAGCAGGGAGCGGTGTCGATGGATTTGTTGAAAGTCAGCCTTCTGATGTTTTTGCCTTCGCTGGAGGCCACGTAAATCTCGGTGTTCCCGCCTTCCTCTTGAGAGCAGAACACAAGCTTTTTCCCGTCCGGGGAAAAATTGGGGGCGAAATTTGTTCCCTGACTATAAACCTCGTGACGTTTTCCTTCATAAACTTCCAAAATATACAGGATGGCCTTTGTTCCCTGATAAGATGTGTAAGCGATTTTTCTGCCATCGGCGGACCAAGCCGGCATATAATCGATGACCTTGTTGAAGGTCAAGCGGGTTTGGTTGTGTCCGTCATAATCCATCATGTAGAGTTCCCATTTTCCGTCCCGGTTCGAACAAAACACGATTTTAGAGGTGAAAATAGGGGGTTCTCCCCACATTCGCAACAGCTCATCTGCCATTTTGTGGGCGGCATAACGGAGGAGAGACCGGTCGGCCTCGTAGCGTTTTCCGAATATCCCTCTTCCCGCCTTGACATCATATACCTTTCCCTCGAAAACAACGTTATTCCCGTCTCCGTTCGAGATCTCGCCAATGAATAAAATCTTGGCTGATATGGATTCCCAGTCCTCGAAGAATATGTTTTCGGGATTGAGCGGGCGGATATAGCTGTAGAATTCCTTGGGCAATTCCTTGAAAATCCGGCTGTACTTCAGGTCCGCAGTAAGAGTTTGATGGAGCACTTGTGCGGCTTCCTGAGTACCGGAGGAGGAATCGTGGACGATGAACTTGGGGATGGCCAGAGGAATGGCCGGCATCCCTTCTCTGATGCTCAAGTAGACTTCCTGCTGGCCAGGCAGAAGCATGACAATAACCAATAATGAAATTCCGATTCCATAAAGTATAATGTCTCTTTTTTTCATTTTATATGCTCGAATCTGAGATGTATGATCAAGGATTCCTCTTCGTATCCATCCGGAAGGGGGGCAAAGGGTGATGAGGATTGGATGGCGCGGACAGCGGCCATATTAAGGGCTCGAATCCCGCATGACTCCTCTATCTCTACGACCGAGATCTTTCCATCCCTGTAAATTTTGAACCGAATAACCGTGAACATTTCGTAGGACATGCCCGAACTTATTTGGGCTTTGAGCCAGTTGCTCGAGATTCGGCCGATCATGTTATCCAGATAATAATTATAGGGAAAATTGGAAAGCCCGATCTGGGAGGAAAACTCCGAGCCAAAACCAGCACCACCACCTGAGCTCGTCCCGACGCCGAGACTTATCCCCGATCCGCTTTCGGTCCCTTCTTCAGAACCGGATTTTGTGTTGTCCGATGGCTTTTTAGCCGAAGGG
>DAOWCB010000209.1 GCA_030633795.1 Candidatus Aminicenantota bacterium
CGACTGGGCAGTTGAAGAGATCCGCAAACGCCCAAAATCCCCGGATTCTGCAAAAGGGCTGTCTTTAAAGGCTGAATGTTTCGACTTCCTTCCGCGCTGTTATTTCTGATGACCAGGATCTGGTCTTTTTTAAATCCCAGCGCCTTGTTGCGCATGAATTGCAATTGCCGGCCCAGGATGAACGTGCAGACAATAAGAGCGATCGTGATGCTGAATTGCGAAATGACAAGGATTCTTCGGAACACGCTTCCTTTTTTGCCTTTTTTGAAAATTCCCTTGAGGACATTAACAGGCTGGAAGGCCGATAGGAAAAGTGCAGGATAACTTCCAGAAAGAAGGCCGACCAGAATGACGATACCGAAAAGACCGAAGATGATTTCAGTACGCCCGATGTCTCCAAACCGCATGAACTGTCCAGTCAGATTGTTTAAGGAGGGGAGAAATACATAGACCAGGATAAGTGCCAGGACCATGGAAAAGGTAGAAAACAGGAGGGTTTCTCCGAAGAACTGCTGGATCAACTGTTTCCTAATGGCTCCCACGACTTTGCGCATTCCCACCTCTTTGGCCCGGTTGGCAGAGCGGGCTGTCGAGAGATTCATGAAGTTAATGCACGCGATCAATAGAATTAAAAGCCCCGTTGCCAAAAAGATGTAAATAGTCCGGATGTCCCCTGTATCTCCGATGGCTGAGTAAAGAGGCATCCGCTTGAGCTGTTCCAGTTTGAGCACCCGCTTGTCGTCTTCTCGCTGATGTTTTTTAAAGACTTCTGCGATTTTTTTCTCTATTTTGACGACAGAGTGTTTTTCGGGCAGCATAATATAGGAAACTATCTGTTGGGAGATCCAGTTGTTCCAGTATCCAGCCGGGGGAGCAATGTCTCTCAATGACTCCATAGAAATCAGAATATTGGATTGGACATTGGAATTTTTAGGATGATCCTTCATCATGCCCGTGACCATCACCGACATTTTTCCTATCAGGTTATTCTCCACGGCTAGAGATTTCCCTATCGGGTCTTGGCTGCCGAAATATTTAGTGGCCATCTCTTCTGTCAAGACGACTGTGTTTGGCTCCTTTAGCGCGGTTGTTTTGTCTCCTTTGAGGATAGGAAAGGTGAACATTTCCAAGGCACCATGATCGGCAAAAACGACATCATTTTCATAATACTTTTGGTCCTCATGACGTACAAGAAATGTGCTGAGAGACTGGAATCGGGTGAATTGGATGACCTCGGGGAGCTCGTTGTAGAGCGCTTCAGCGAGAGGAACGGGCGAAGTTTGGGCACGAAACACTTGGCCGGTGAGGTGCTGTTCCACATTCACGCGATAAATCCGGTCAGCGTTTTGGTGATGGGATTCATAGCTGAACTCATACATCGAGAATAAAAGGATGAGTATGAAGCAGGCCATTCCAACAGACAAGCCGGCGATATTGATAAAAGAATACCCCTTGTGTCTTTTGAGGTTCCGGAATGTGATTTTAAGATAGTTTTGAAACATGATAAGACTCCAATAGATAGAATTGAGGATAATTTTGGGCAACGATTGGATCAGTTGAAACCAGTACCAACGAATGGCTGCTGCCCGCCCTTTTTCCTCGAGGATGCTGTTATAGATCTCATCAAAATCGCCTCCAAGATAAACATGTTCTTTTCTCGGTAGAACACGATGCATGACCCATTGGGCAATTTTTGGGGGCGGCTGAAAACGTTGTATCATTTTTTTTATTTTTTAGTTGCAAATTCTGGAATTCCGGCCCACATCCTGTCGTGGACTTTGCTGAGTTCCCACAAGGCCTCCTCTCCTTTTTTGGAAAGGTGATAAAACTTAACGGCTTTACCTCCTCGCTGGGCGGTTGGATCGCCTATACGAGACTCCAAGTATCCCAGTTTGCTCATCCTGTCCAGAGGAACATACACATTGCCCACTGTCCACACGTATCCTGTGGAGGTGGTGAGGTGTTCCCGGATTTTAACCAAACTTGCACGATCCTCCAGCCTGAAGATTGCCAGCAGGATCAGTTCTTCTTTTCGAGTTAAGTATTTCATGTTTGTCCTTGTTTCTTCTTATTTCTTTTATGTTATAAAAGTTATTCATATCTAAAGACGTAAATAAACACAAAAAAGTTTCCCTATTTGTATAATCTGTCTAAAAAAAATAAAATTCATTTGGAACTTTTTTCATTCTCATACGTCTTTGGTGTTGAGATCGGATGTTTAGCACATGAGCCATCAGAAGTTTGATGAACTGTACGATACACACAGAACCGCTGTCTTCAGCTTTGCCTACAGTTTGACGCAGAATAGGGGAGAAGCGGAAGATCTGTTTCAGGAGACCTGGCTTCGTGTCGCCCAGTATTTTCCGGAGGTGTTGGATATGAAAAAAGTCAAAGCATGGTTATTCACGATCACAGCCAACCTGCACAAGGATGCGTTGCGGAAAAAACGAACGAGAAGACGATTTTTGTTCCAGAAAAAATGGACCGCTGATCAAGACATGACCGGGTGTGAAAGACTTCCCGAGCATGCAAGTCCTGATGAAACAAAAGGATCAAAGCATGTGGAGATGGTCCATGCCATTTCTCAGGCAGTATCCAATTTGCCGGATCAGCACCGCCTCGTTTTCATACTCAAAGAGGTTGCTGGATTCCAGCAGTCGGAAATCAGCGAAATCCTAGGGATTCCGATCGGGACGGTTAAGTCCGTGATGTTTCGTGCGGTGAAGAAGCTTCGCCAGGACTTGGCTGCTTTTCATCCAAAAAAAATAAAAAATAGCGGGAGAGGGCCAAATGAAATGCAAAGATGTTGAGCCAAATACCGAAAGTGCAACTCTGGAGGACGATTTGAGTGAGATTCGGACTCATCTCCAGGAGGTGCCTATCCCAATGCCATCCGATGAGTTTTTCGAACAAACCCGCTCTTTATGCCATGCCAAATTGGGGAGGTCATCCATCCCGAAATTCATTTGGGCGGCCTTTGGGGCTCTCCTCATTTTAACTGGTATTTTGATGTTGCCGTTGGCAAGGGAGATTGGGCTGGATCAACCTCTCTCTTTCCCAGTGATCGGCGTTTTAATTTTGGTGCTCCAGAATCTGTTGATGCTCTTTTTTACTCCTGTTTTGATCCAGAAATTCCGGTTTAGAAAAAAAGATCCAATGAACGATTATTTAGATAAGGAGGTATGTCATGGCTAGTTCAACAGGAAAAACGATCGCCATCATCATTTTGGTGGTTCTCCTCATACTGGTTTTAGGCAGGTTTCTGCCGTTTATTTTTGCTCCCTTCGGTATTTTCCCGCACATTTGGCAAACGGTAAAATTCCCAAAAGTCGGTCGCATAGATTTTGGTCCCTATGGATTCTTCAATGTTACTTCCTATTCGATCATATCTCTCATTCTTTTTGTGGTATGGATTTTTGTGATCGTCTGGGTGTACAAAGATGCCGAACGCCGCGGAATGAACGGGGTATTGTGGGCGTTGCTCGTGTTTATCGGCAACTTGATCGGTCTTTTGATCTATTTGATCGTGCGATCGAGCAACGGATCTACGGACAAAGAGGTCTCAACATCGCAGCCGGCCTCTCAAACTTGTCCAAACTGTCAGTTACCACTATCTCCCACTTATGTCTTCTGTCCCAAATGTGCAACCCGGTTGCATTCCGATTGTCGGAAGTGTCACAAACCCATAGAAAAGGATTGGAAGGTCTGCCCCCATTGTGGAGAAAAACTAATATCATAAGGCAAAGGATTAATCTAGTCGCATAATCTCATCGTTCTCGGTGATATTCAGGGGAAGAATATCACCGCTTAAATCACACAAAAGGGTGATTTACTTCCCTGTCAAATTCAATATACTGTTATTTACCATGAATTATTCATAAACATGATTTATTTAACGGTAGTTAATGCTAAATGCATTGAAATCAGGGACATGTACC